>NZ_JBHXJG010000001.1:0-129012 GCF_042723425.1 Streptomyces sp. NPDC058375
ATCACCGTCCTCCCGGGGGCTTCCGCGTACCGGGTACTACTTCACGTCGACGAAGTCACCGGCGGCCGAGACGGCCGGGGTGGTGGACGTACCGGCGAAGCTGTAGCGCCAGTAGCCGTCGGCCGAGGCCTTGACGGTGGTCTTCAGGGCGCCGGTGGAGCTGGAGGTGACGGTCTTGACCGTCGTGTAGCTGGTGGCGTCCTTCGCGCGGAACTGGAGCTTCACGGGCTGGTTGGTGTAACCCTTGTACGTGTTGGTGTCCCAGTGGGCGCGGGTCAGCTTGCCGGTGGCCGTCAGGGTCGCGCCCTTCTTGACGGGCTCCGGGGCGGCGTTCACGGTCAGCTTCGAGAAGCGCTGGAGCGACGTCTTGGCGACCGCGTAGTTCTCGATGACCTCGCCGTCGTTGGTGAGGGCGGCCGCACCGATGGTCCAGGAGCCGGCGTCCGAGTTGTACAGGAACGCCGGGTCGAAGGTGACGGTCATCTTGCAGGTGGTGGTGGTCGCGTTGACCGCCGTGCAGTCGGACGCTTCCTCGTTCTGGTCGATGCCGATGCTGTTCGGGTCGTCGATGGACGAACCCCTCCAGACGAAGGCGTAGATGTCCGAGACGCCGGTGGCCGTGACCGACAGGCTGTAGGTCTGCGGCGTCTTGGTGCCCGCCACGGCGGGCTTGCCGCCGTTGAGGACGGCGGCAGTGATCTTCGCGGCGCCGGCCTTCGCGGTGGCGCCGAACGAGCTCTTCCCCTTGCCGGACTCCGCCTTCGCGGGCTGGGAGGCCGAGAACGGCTGGGGCACCGACCACGAACGGTCGTCTTCGGCCTGCGCGGCCGGTACGGCGAGAGCGGACAGGGCCAGGGCGCCGGAGACGGCGGCCACGGTGGCACGGATACGCATGTGTTCCCCAAGTGGAGAAGGGGCCCCGGGGCACGTCGTCAGCCCGGGCGGGGCCCAATCTGGTCCAGGAGCCTGTTGGCTCACAGGGGTAGACAGGCGAAACGCGTGAACAGTTGTGCGCCCGAATGAACTTTCTGTGAAAGGAGTGAAGATCGCATCGACGCCCCGCCCGTCACCCCCGCCACTCTCGTCACGCCAGCCACCTGCACACTGCCCCTCACACCCGCCCCACGGGCCGCGCCCCCTCAGTCGAACCAGCGGTCCCGCGCCAGCTCCTCCGTGCGTGACGGGTCCTCCAGCAGGGCCGCGACCTCGAAGCGGCGGGGCCACTGGCCGGCCGCCCACGCCAGCCCCGCCGCGACGCCCTCCAGGGTGGCGGCGTGCACGACACCGTCCGGGGTGCGGCGCCAGTCCAGTTCGACGCCGCCCGCGCGGAGTTCGGGGTGCTCGATGTACGCGTCGGGGGTGGCGGGGCCGAGCAGGACGCGGACCGGCTCCGGTACGCGGTGCTCCTCGCCCTCGCTGGTGACGTCCGCCTCGACCGTCTCGCCGAGCCGCCGCACCTGGAGGAGGTCGGCCAACTCGGCGGCCCGCGAAGGGGCTACGGGGAGCAGGGGCAGCCCCTCCGTCAGCGGCAGGACGTCCGGGGCGTCCGCGATCACGGCGTCCGCCGCGTCGACCACCGTGACGTCCCCGTCCACCACCGCGCGCAGCTCGTCCGGCAACGTCACCTGGTCCGGGTCCAGTTCGGCGAGGGCCGTGTACAGCGCGTGCAGTTGTACGGGGGTGACGGGGCGGTCCTCGTCGGCGAGGCGGCCCAGCAGTTCGGCCGCGCCGCCCGGCTCGTCCAGGAGGGCGGCGACCGAGGTACGCACCCCGAGGGCCCGCAGGACCTGGGCGTCGTCGAAGCCGGTGGCGTCCACCGCGTCGTACAGCCCGGCCAGCAGCGGATCGCCGCCCGCCGCGCGCAGACCGGCCGGGCGGCGGCCGTCCAGCACCGGGTGGTCGCGCAGCCACCACGCGGTGTACGGGCGCACGGACTGCGTCGTGCCGTCCGGGAGCAGCACCCGCACCGGCTGCGTCAGCGCGTCGCGCAACGGCGGCTGCGCCAGCAGCGCGAGCGCCTGCGGCCAGGCGTCGTCGTCGACCAGGTCCAGATCCCGTACGGCGACGATCTCGGTGGCGACCGGCGGCACCGGGGTCTCCGGCAGCTGGTCGAGCAGGTCCTCGCACCAGACGTCGACGGCGTCCAGCAGGCCGGCGTCGTCGGGTTCGGCGAAGTCGCTGTCGCGGGGCTCCAGTTCGTCCGGATCGAGGACGACGTCGGTGGCGCGTACGAGAGCGAAGGTGGCGAGCACTCCGCAGGCGGTGAGGGGCGCCTCGCCCCAGCGGTCGACCAACTCCTGGTCGACGAGGGCGAGTTCCCCCTCCCGCATGATCTGCGCGAACGGGCTGCCGGGGAGGACGAGTTCCCCGGCGGGAGCGGGCTCGCCCTCCTCGTCGGGGAGGGCGAGCGCCCCGAGCCAGGGCTCGTCGCCGGGGGCCAGTTCGGCGTCCCGGACGAGAGTGAGGACCGTCTCGGCCAGCTCGTCGCCGTCGAGCGCGTCCTCGTCCCAGATCTCCCCCGCGTCCAGCGATCCGGCGACGGCCGCTCGCACTTGAGGGGTCGTCAGCACGGCGCGGGGCGTGGCGGGAAGCGCCCCGAGCTTCTCCAGCAGCGGGTGGGCGGCGTCCGGGTGCGCGACCTTCAGCCCGAGCCGGGAGAGGCGGCCGAGGACGGGGCCGGTGAGCGCGTCCGGGAGGGGCAGCAGGATCTGGCGCGGCCCGACCGTGGTGCGCGGCGGGCGGCCCGCCTGCTCGTCCTCCGGGTCGCCCGCGAGCGGCACGGGGAGGCCGGTGAGCCGGTCGGGGTCGGTGCCCGCGAGACTGTCGTAGAGCCGGTGCCACCAGGCGGGGTCGCGTTCCAGACCGGCGAGGCGGTCGATGGCTTCGGTGAGGGGCACCCGGGCGACGCCGAGCGTGCGGAGCTCGGGGCGGCGCTCCAGGCCGGCGGGCAGCAGACAGGGCAGCACCTCGGCGAGCACCCATACGGTCTCGGCCCCGACGCCCTCGACGACCTCGGCCTCGACGGGCCGCAGGGCGGAGGAGGCCTCGGTGGCGGCCTCCGCGCGGTCCCAGTCGTCGCCCCAGCCGCTCTCCGCCTCCGGGTCGCGGGGTGCGGCGGGCTCCAGGAACGCGATCCGGGGCAGCCGGGCCAGGATCGCCCCGCGCAGGGCCCCGTCCAGCGCGCCCTTGCCGAGCCGGCCCGGCACCAGGTCGATCGTCCCGGTCGACACCGGCCGCCAGTCGCCCAGCAGCTCGGCGTACGCGTCGGCCGCCCGCTCCACCAGGAAGTCGGTCAGCGGCCCCGGCGCGGGGTGCCTGCGGGCGGTGTCCAGCGGGAGCGAGGCGATCAGCAGGGCGGGGACGCCGAGAGGTTCGTCGGTGGGGGTCGGGGCATGCACGACCGGCGCCGTACGGGGGTGGAGCGGGGCACCGGACTCGTCGACCGGGACCGCCCAGGTCACCGACCAGTGCGGGCGCAGCCGCTCCTCGACCGGGCGGTCGGCGAGCAGGGAGGGCTCGATGGGCCCGTGGTGGAGGACGGTGCGCCAGCGGCCCAGACCGCGCGCGGAGTCGTCGATGTGCGTGTACGGGCCGTGCTGCGACCGGGTCAGGGTCCGCGTGCCGTCCGGGGTGTCGATGACGACCTCGTCCAGGCCGGGCAGGGTGAGCAGCAGCGCGTCGTCCACGGCGGCCAGCAGCCGGGCCACCAGGTCCTCGGCGGTGCCGTCGCGCAGCGGCAGCACGACGACGGTGTCGTACCCCTGGGGCGCGGAGCCCTCGGCGGGCAGCGGCAGGCGCAGCAGCGGCACGTGTCCGTCGCGGCGGCGCAGCTCGTCCCCGAGGCCGGGGGAGCCGACGGCCGCCTGGCGGGCCAGCTCGCGCGCCTCGGCCAGCGACCAGCGGACGCCGCCGTGGCGGCCGAGCACGGCCGGTTCGTCGCTGACGGCGAGGACGGCGGCGAACCCGACGCCGAAGCGGCCCACCGCGGACTCGTGTCCCTCGCGCTTGGCGGAGGCCCGCAGGGTGCTCAAGGACTCCACGCCGGTGGCGTCGAGCGGTGCGCCGGTGTTGGCGGCGGCCAGCACGCAGCGGGCGTCCGGGTCGCCGGGGGCGGCGGGGTGCAGGGTGAGGCGGAGCCGGCCGGGGGTCTTGGCGCGGGCGGCGGCGTCGGCGGCGTTCTGGGCCAGCTCGACGACGAGGCGGTCGCGGTAGCCGCCGAGCGCGAGGTCCTCCTCGGCGTTGGCGTCCTCCCGGAACCGGGCGGGTCCGGCGCCCCATGCGTCGAGCACGCCGCGCCGCAGCCGTGCCGTCCCGAACGGATCGGCCCCCTCGGTCGCCTTGATGCTCACGCTGTCGACTCCGTCCGCCGTGGTGTTGGGTGGCGTGCCAGTTCCTGCCGCCCAGTGTGCGCCCGAAGGTACCCCGCGCGCCGCCCACGCCGTACCAACGTTCCGGCCCACCCGGCCCCCAGCCCGTCCGGCGTTTGAGGACGGAACCGTCGACATGGTGCGCCGAAATCAAGCCAAGCCCGTCCGGCGCTTGAGGACGAAACCCTCGCCTGGGTAGGCGGCCACGAAACAGGACCCCGGAGCCTAAGCCCCTGAAGCGGCACCCCGGACCACCGCCACGGTTCCGTCCTCAAACGCCGGACGGGCTGGGGTGGACGGGCTGGGGTGGGCGGACCTCAGGAGTGGCCCAGGTCCTCCGACGCGCCGTCCGGCTCGGTCGGGACCGAGCCCTCGCCCCGCTTCGGCCGCAGCGCGTACGCGTCCACCCGCATCGTGTCCAGCGCATGATCCGCCGGCCGCACAGGCTTCGGCATCACCGCCGCCTCCGAGTGCCCACCGCACCCGTACGCCAGCGACACCACATGCCCGTCCGCCGGACCGAACTCGTTCGCGCACACCCCGAACGCCTGCTTCAGCGAGCCCGCCATCGGGATCAGGAACGCACAGCTCACACACGTCGCCGGCGCCGCCTGCGCCATCGGCGTCTTCGGCCCGAACGCCTCGTCCCACCGGTCCGCCGCCTCGTACAGCCCGTACCGCGACAGCACCCGCGCCCGACGCGTACCCAGCTCCTCGGCCACCGCGGCGATGGAACCCCGGCTGGTCGCGGCCACCGGCCGGTCCGTCAGCTCGGCGTCCTCCGAGTCGACCAGCTCCGCCAGCTCCTCGGAGACGATCGAGTTCGGCGGCGGCTCGTCCTCGCCGGTCCAGCCGGGCTCCAGGCGCAGGTCCTCCGCCTCGGTGGGCAGCAGGTCCCCGGGGCCCATGTCGCCGGGGCGAAGCCGCTCGCTCCACGGCACCCACTCCGGCGCCAGGAGCGCGTCCGCCCCCGGCAGCAGCACCGTTTCGTCCAGGGTGACGTTCTTCGCGCGGGAGGCCCGCGCCACCGTCACCGCCCAGCGCCAGCCCCGGTAGCCGGCTTCCTTGGCCTCGAAGTAGTGCGTGACGACCCGGTCCCCTTCGGAGACCACGCCGACATGCTCACCGACCACACCGGGCGCGGCGGCCTCCTCGGCGGCCGCGCGCGCGAGGTCCACCGCCTCGGCGCACAGGCGGTCGGGAACGGGGGTCCGGGCCGTACGGCTTCGCGTCGTCGTCGCAGCACTCACAGGTCTTCGCTTCTCTCCATACGCCAGTCTCACGAGCGCGCCAGCTGCTGCACGATTGCCGTTTTCGGCCAGACAAGTGCGGGCGGAGCGGACCTGGGGGCCGCGTCGACGTCCACACCCGTTGTGCCTGCCTCGGGCGCGCCTTCTGCCACCCATTCTGCGGGATCGCCGAGAGGCGCGCGGCCAAGAACAACCGCCGGTGGCGCGTTACGCACGCTACCCTCTCCGCCGCTCTGCGCCCACCTGCCCGCCCCAAACGTGCCGTATCCGTTCCCGACGGGTTCCCGCCGACACCGATCACCGCACGGCGCCGGCCCGCTCGTCCGACAGGGCGTCACCCACCGCGTCCCACGCGAGTCCGCGGCCGATCACCGTTCATACCGGCCAGGGTTGGGGCACTATGACGGGGTGACTGCCGCCAGGTCGCACGACGGTCCCGGCCCGCTCCGCAGGGCGGGACGGGCGACGGGCCATGCCCTGCGCGCCCCGTTCACCGGCACGGCGCGCTCCATCCGCAAGGCGACGCACGCCCACGGAGCGGGCGAATCCGGCCTCGGCAAACTCATCGAGCTGCACGCCGTGAACGGCGCGGGCGACGTCATGATCACCGTCGCCCTCGCCTCCACCGTCTTCTTCTCCGTGCCGACCGACGAGGCGCGCGGCCGGGTCGCCCTCTACCTCGCCATCACCATGGCCCCCTTCACCCTCCTCGCCCCGGTGATCGGCCCGCTCCTCGACCGGCTGCCGCACGGCCGCCGCGCCGCGATGGCGGGCGCGATGCTGGCCCGGGCGCTGCTGGCGATCACCATGTCGGGCGCGGTCGCCACGGGCGGTCTGGAGCTGTATCCGGCCGCGCTCGGCGTCCTGGTCTCGTCGAAGGCGTACGGCGTGGTGCGCAGCGCGGTCGTGCCTCGGCTGCTGCCACCGAATTTCTCCCTGGTGAAGGCCAATTCCCGGGTCACTCTGGCCGGGCTGCTGGCCACGGGGGTGGCGGCCCCGATCGGCGCCGGCCTCCAGACCATCGGCTCCGCCTGGCCGCTCTACGGCGCCTGCGCGATCTTCGTCGCGGGCACCTTCCTCGCCTTCACACTGCCGCACAAGGTCGATTCCGCGAAGGGCGAACGCCGGGCGCGGCTGATCGTCCCGCACCACGGGGAGAGCGCGCCGCGGCCCGCCCCCGGCAAGGCGTCGGGGCGGACGGGCAGCACCCGGGCCGGGCTGCGCAGAGGCGGCGGCAAGGCCGGCAACGGGGAGAAGCCGGCCAAGGAGCGGCCGCCGGGCCTGCGGTCCGTCGGCGGGTCCGTCCTGCACGGGCTCCAGGCCAACGCCGCGCACCGAGCCCTCTCCGGCTTCCTCATCTTCTTCCTGGCGTTCCTGCTCCGCGAGCACCCGCTGGCCGGGCAGAGCGCGGCGGTCTCGCTGGGCATCGTCGGCGTGGCGGCCGGGGTCGGGAACGCCTGCGGTACGGCGGTGGGCTCCTGGCTCCGGGCCCGCGGCCCCGAGGTGATCATCGCGACGGTGCTGGGGCTCGCGCTCGGTGTGGCGGTCCTCGCCGCGGTGTTCTTCTCCACCCTGCTGGTCGCCGCCCTCGGCGCGGTCGCCGGCTTCACCCAGGCCCTGTCAAAACTGTCGCTCGACGCGATGATCCAGCGGGACGTGCCCGAGGAGGTCCGCACCTCCGCGTTCGCCCGGTCCGAGACGTTGCTCCAGATGGCGTGGGTGGTCGGCGGCGGTATCGGCATCGCCCTACCGCTCAACGCGGTGCTCGGCATGTCGGTCGCCGCGGGCATCCTCGCACTCGGCGCGGCCACGTCCGTACGGGGCCTCCTGGGGGCCGCGCGGCGCGGCACGCCGCACCCCCGCGTGGCGTGAGCGGAGGCGACCGATAGCCTTCGGCCCATGACCGTTGCGTTCTTCTCCGGTAAGGGCCGTCGAATCGGCGTCGCTCTTGGTGCCGTGTCCGCGGGACTCCTTGTCCTGTCCGCCTGCGACAAGCCGACGCCGCTCGCGACCGTGACGGTCGGCAGCGACTCGGTGAACACCGAGGCCGCGTGCTACGACGACGGCAACCCGATCAAGGAGTCGCTGATCCAGGGCTGCCTGAACAAGAAGGCCGACAAGACCGTCAAGATCTCCATGGACGACAAGGTCCGCTTCGGCGTCGACCCCGAGATCGCCGAGAACGGCTGGACGCTCTTCATCAACGGCCAGCAGGCCGAGCAGGAGCCGTACAAGAACACGTACCGGACGATCCCCGGAAACGCGTTCCTCGCCAGCCAGACGGGCGAGACCTCCAAGGAGACGACCGTCTCCATCGTGGAGACCAAGGGCAAGAAGCTCACGGGCGTCTGGCAGTTCAAGTTCGAGAAGAAGGACTGACCCTGCAGGACCGGGGCCGGCCCTTCGCCCTGTTCCGCCCTGCTGCTCCCCGTGCTGCTCCCCGTCCTCGACTTTGAGGCTGACTTCCGTGCGTGTGCTCGTCGTGACCGCTGTCCCGGTGGAACGGGACGCGGTCACGCGTGCGTTCGGGGGCGCGTCGGAGTCCGTGGCGCTGCCGGGGGGCGAGCTGCACCGCCGCGGGGCGTTCGACGTCCTGGCGGGCGGCGCGGGCCCGGCCGCGGCCGCCGCGGCCACCGCCTTCGCCCTCGCGTCGGGGACATCGGCCCCGGAGCCGTACGGGCTGGTCGTCTCGGCCGGGATCGGCGGGGCGTTCACGCCCCTGACCCCGCTCGGTTCGCTGGTCGTGGCGAGCGACATCGTCGCCGCCGACCTGGGCGCCGACACCCCCGAAGGCTTCCTCCCCGTCACCGCGCTCGGCTTCGGCCGGGACCGCTTCACCCCGCCGCCCGCCCTCGTACGGGAGGTGGCGGCCGCCACCGGCGCGACCGCCGGCCCCGTCCTCACCGTCTCCACCGTGACCGGCACCGCCGAACGCGCCGGCGGCCTGCTCGCCGCGCACCCGGGGGCGCTGGCCGAGGCGATGGAGGGCTTCGGGGTCGCGGAGGCCGCCGCCCGGGCCGACGTGCCCGTACTGGAGCTGCGGGCCGTCTCGAACGCGGTCGGCCCCCGCGACCGGGACGCCTGGCGCATCGGCGACGCGCTGGCGGCGCTCACGGACGCTTTCGGGAAGACGGCACCCGTACTGGAAGGTTGGAACCGGCATGACGACCGACACCGCAGCTAGCGGCACCCCGGCCGGGGACGCGATCGAGATCGCCTTCTCCCCGTGCCCCAACGACACGTTCGTCTTCGACGCCTGGGCGCACGGCCGCGTCCCCGGCGCGCCCGCGCTGGACGTGACCTTCGCCGACATCGACATCACCAACGGCATGGCCGAACGCGGTGAGCTGGACGTCCTGAAGGTGTCGTACGCGGTGCTGCCCTGGGTGCTGGACGAGTACGCGCTGCTGCCGTGCGGCGGGGCGCTGGGCCGGGGCTGCGGTCCGCTGGTCCTCAGCAAGGAGCTGGGCCTCGACCTGACCGGCCGGACCGTCGCCGTGCCGAGCGAGCGCTCGACGGCGTACCTGCTGTTCCGGCTCTGGGCGGCGGAGATGGTCCCGGGCGGCGTCGGCGAGGTCGTCGTGATGCCGTTCGACGAGATCATGCCCGCCGTACGGGACGGCAAGGTGGACGCGGGCCTGGTCATCCACGAGGCCCGCTTCACATACCGGAACTTCGGCCTCCACAACCTCGCCGACATGGGGCGCCACTGGGAGGACACGACCGGCCTCCCGATCCCCCTCGGCGCGATCATCGCGAAGCGCTCCCTCGGCGAGGAGACCCTGCGCCGCCTGGCCGACGCCGCCCGCAGCTCGGTCCGGCTCGCCTGGGACCACCCGGAGGTCTCCCGGCCGTACGTCCTGGAGCACGCCCAGGAGATGGATCCGGCCGTCGCGGACCAGCACATCGGGCTGTACGTGAACGAGTTCACCGCCGACCTCGGCGAGGACGGCTACGCGGCGGTCCGCGGCCTGCTGACCCGCGCGGCGGCCGAGGGCCTGGTCCCGCCGCTGGGGCCGGACGCGCTGGCGTTTCCCTGACAGCCGGGCCCGGCCCGAAACCGCCGTGTGGGCCCGGCCCCGACAGCCGGGCCCGGCCCACACGTCGAACCGGGCCGGCTACACGTCCAGCTGGTCGGCGACCGCCCTCAGCAGGCCCGCGATCTTCGCGCCGGCGGCCTTGTCCGGGTAGCGGCCCCGCTCCAGCTGGGGCGTGATGTTCTCCAGGAGCGTCGTCAGGTCCTGCACGATCGACGCCAGCTCGTCCGGCTTGCGGCGCTGGGCGGCCGCGACGGACGGCGTGGGGTCGAGGACCACCACGGAAAGGGCCTGGTCGCCGCGCTGGCCCGCCACCACGCCGAATTCCACGCGCTGGCCGGGCTTGAGTGCGTCGACTCCGGCAGGGAGTACCGACGAGTGGACGAAGACGTCGCCGCCGTCGTCGCGGGAGAGAAAGCCGAAGCCCTTCTCGCTGTTGAACCACTTGACCTTGCCGGTGGGCACGTCTGTCCTCGTCCTCGTACTCGTCGGTGTGCGGGAGAGCCGGTCCTCGGGGAGGGCGAGGAGAACGGCTCCGGATAGCAGTACAGCGGGTCACCGCGACCCGCCGGGTTCCAGGCTAATGGCCCTACGGCCGGTGACAAGACGTCCCCGGAGAGTTCCTCCGGGCTGGGAACTACCCTGGTGACGTGAGCACTACTCCTTCAGGCGCAGGCGACCGGCTCGTTCAGGTCGGCGCGATCGTCTTTTTCGTCGGCGCACTGGCCACCCTGGTCACCGTGGCCCCCCTGTTCCTCGGTACGGACCCGTTCCCGCCGGTCGCGTACGCCGTCTGCATGCTGATGGGCGTCGGGTTCCTGATCGCCGGGGCGGGCGTCGTCCGCTCGGCATGGGTGAACTCGCCGAAACGGGCCGCGAACCCGTAGCCGGCGTGCCTAGGCTCGGTCCCGTGAACCACGCAGGACGTACCCCGCAGACCCCGCTCCCGGGCCCCGGCTGCGCCGTGCCGGGCAGGACCGCGGAGCACATCGACGATCTCCTGGTGCAGGTCGCGTACGGCAGCGAGGACGCCCTCGGCCGGCTCTACGACCTGCTCGCCCCGATACTGCTGGCGCTGCTGCGCACCCGGCCGGCCACCGCCGACGACGCGCCCGACGCGCTGGTCGAGGTCTTCGCCGGGATCTGGCGCGACGCCCCCGCCTACGCCCCGGGACCGAACGGCCTGGAATGGGTCCTCGACCGGACCCGGGAACGGGCGGTGGCCTAGGGGGTGTCCTGACCTGCAGGACACCCTCTGAGCCCGGCCCGGCCGCCGCTACGCCGCCCGGTCCGCCTCGAAGGCCGTCAACCAGGCCGGGAAGCCCGTCAGGTCCTCCAGCACCACGTCCGCGCCCGCCGTCCGCAGCTCCGCCGCGTCGCACGGGCCCGTCGTCACCCCGACCGACAGCGCGCCGGCCGCCCGCGCCCCGCGCACGTCGCCGGTGTGGTCGCCGACGTACACCTGCGCACCGTGCTCACGCAGGGCCTCGCCCTTCGCCTCCGCCCACAGCCAGCCGATCACCGCGTCCGGCTCGATTCCGAGGTGGGCCAGGTGCAGCTCCGCGTGCGCCGCGTACTTGGCCGTGACGACGATCGCCCGGCCGCCGAGCGCCCGGACCGCCGCCACCGCGTCCCGCGCCCCGGCGAGCGCCGTGCTCGGGGCTATCGCGTGGTCGGGGTAGATCTCCCGGTAGCGGGTGGCGACGGACGGCACGTCCTCGGCCGGGAACCAGTGCGCCAGCTCCGTCTCCAGCGGCGGGCCGAGCCGGCTCACCACCAGGTCCACGTCGATCGGTGCCCCCGTCTCCGCGGACAGGACCCGGAAAGCGGCGGCGATGCCGGGCCGGGAGTCGATGAGCGTCATGTCGAGGTCGAAGCCGACCGTCAGGGGGTGCTGAACCGTGGAAGCCATGCCTGCCATTGTGCCGACCCGCCGCAGGCGGCCCCGAAGCCCCCGTCGGGGACCGCCATCGGGGCCGGAAAGCCGCCGCCTAGACTGAGGCGCGCACTTAGCCAAGCCTTACCGGCCCGGCACCGTGCCCCAGCCCTACTCAGGTTCCGTGTCCGGCCCGATTGGTTCCCATGTCAGCGTCAGCGCCCGTGCGGGCCGCCGCGCCACCCGGTGCGCCCCGCGCACCCCGCCTCTCCCGACGCGCGACCGCGACGGCCGCGGCCGTCGTCGCCCTGCTGCTGGCGGTCCTGCTGAGCCTCGCCGTGGGCGCGCGTTCCATCCCGCCGGGCGAGGTGGTCGACGCCCTGCTGCACGGCGGGCACTCCGACGCCGCCGAGGTGATCCGCACGATGCGGGTGCCGCGCACGCTCATCGGGCTGATGGTCGGCGCGGCGCTGGCCCTCGCGGGCACGGTGCTCCAGGGCATCACCCGTAACCCCATCGCCGACCCCGGCATCCTCGGCATCAGCCAGGGCGCGTCGGTGGCCGTGGTCATGGCCATCGCGTTCGCGGGGGTCCACACGCTGACCGGTTACGTGTGGTTCGCCTTCGCGGGCGCGGGCGTCGCCTCCGTCGCCGTGTACGCCATCGCCTCCCGGGGGCGCGGCGGCGCGACCCCGGTGAAGCTGGCGCTCGGCGGTGCGGCGATCAACGCGCTGCTGGTGTCGGTGACGATGGGGATCCTCACGACGAAGGCGTCGGCGCTGGACGAGTTCCGCTTCTGGCAGGTCGGGTCGATCGCCGGCCGGGAGGCGGACGTCGTGCAGCAGGTGTGGCCGTTCCTCCTGATCGGCGTCGTCCTCGTGCTCTCCGTCGCCCGCGGCCTGGACGCCCTCGCACTCGGCGAGGACGTGGCGAAGGGGCTCGGGCAGAACGTCGCGGCGGTCCGGATCGTCGGCGGGACCGGGGCGACCGTGCTGACCGGGGTCGGGGTCGCCGCCGCCGGGCCGATCGCGTTCATCGGGCTCGCCGTCCCGCACATCGCCCGCGCGGTCGTCGGCAACGACCACCGCTGGGTGCTGCCCATGGCCGCGCTGATCGGGCCCGTGATGCTGCTGGTCTCGGACGTCGTGGGCCGGATCGTGTTCCCGCCGAGCGAGGTCCCGGCGGGCGTGATGACGGCCCTGATCGGGGTGCCGTTCCTGGTCGCCCTCGTACGCCGGAAGGCGGTGCCGGCATGAGCGGTACGTCTGTGACCGACACGGCCGTACGGGTGCGGCCCGCCGGGTACTCGGTGGTGAAGGCCGGGCCCCGCGGCCGGTTCCTGCTGCACCGGCGGGCGTCCGTCGTCGCGGCGGGCCTTCTCCTCCTCCTGGCCGCCGTCTGCGTCGCCTACCTCTGCGTCGGGGAGAGCTTCGTCGCGCCCGGCGAGGTCGTGAAGGTGGTCCTCGGGCAGCCGTCGTCGGCCGAGCTGGTCGTGGGCACGCTGCGGCTGCCGCGCATGGTCGTCGGGCTGCTGGTGGGTGCGGCCTTCGGGGTCGCCGGGGCACTGATCCAGACGGTCGCCCGCAACCCGCTGGCCAGCCCCGACATCATCGGCATCAGCCAGGGCGCGAGCGCGCTCACGGTCGGGGCGATGACCTTCGGCATCACCTCGTACACGGTCCTGCCCTACCTCTCCGTCGTCGGCGGAGTGGCCGCGGCTGCGCTCGTCTACGTCTTCGCCTGGCGCGGCGGTCTGCACGCCACCCGCTTCGTCCTCATCGGCATAGGCTTCGCCGTCGCGCTGCGATCGGTGACCACCCTCTTCCTGACCAAGGGCGACTACCTGGTCGCCCAGCAGGCGCAGATCTGGATGACCGGTTCACTCAACGGGCGCGGCTGGTCGGAGGCCGCCCCGATCGGCTGGACGCTGTTGATCCTGCTGCCCGCCATCGCCTGGGCGGCCCGCGCACAGCGCACCGTGACGATGGACGACGACACGGCCACCGCGCTGGGCGTACGCCTGGGGCGCGTACGGCTCGGGCTCGTCGCCCTCGGGGTGGTCCTGGCGTCCGTGGCGACGGGCACGGCGGGCCCGGTGGACTTCGTGGCGCTGCTCGCCCCGCAGGTCGCCCGCCGGATGACCCGGACCGCACAGATCCCCCTGCTGTCCTCGGCGCTGCTGGGCGCAGTGATCGTCGTCCTCGGCGATCTGCTCGCCCGCAGGCTGTTCTCGCCCACCGAACTGCCGGTGGGCGTCCTCACGGCGGCGGTGGGCGCCCCGTACCTGATCTGGCTGATCATCCGCGGCCACCGTAGCCGCAGTGGAGGCACCGCATGAGCCCGAGCCCGACGACCGACACGGCGCAGACGGGCTCCCGCCTGGCCGCCCGCTCCCTGACCCTCGCGTACGAGGACCGCACCGTGGTCCACGAGCTGGACCTCACCGTGCCGGACGGACAGGTCACCGTCATCGTCGGCCCGAACGCCTGCGGCAAGTCCACCACCCTGCGGGCGCTCGGCCGGCTGCTGAAGCCGCGCGGCGGGGCGGTCCTGCTGGACGGTACGGAACTGGCGCGGATACCGACGAAGGAGATCGCCCGGTCCATCGGGCTGCTCCCGCAGACCCCGGTGGCGCCCGAGGCGATCACCGTCTCCGACCTCGTCGCGCGCGGCCGCCAGCCGCACCAGAGCTGGTGGCAGCAGTGGTCGGACGCGGACGAGCGGGCGGTGACCGGCGCCATGTCCCGCACGGATGTGACGGCGCTGGCCGACCGGCCGGTGGACGAGCTGTCGGGCGGTCAGCGCCAGCGGGTGTGGATCGCGATGGCGCTGGCCCAGGACACGGACCTGCTGCTGCTCGACGAGCCGACGACGTATCTGGACATCGCGCACCAGGTGGAAGTCCTCGACCTGGTACGCCAGTTGGCATCCCCAGCCGCGGACGGCACCCGGGGCCGTACGGTCGTCACCGTGCTGCACGACCTCAACCAGGCCGCCCGGTACGCGGACCGGCTGGTCGCCATGAAGGAGGGCCGGATCGTCGCGGAGGGCGCCCCCGGGGACGTCGTCACGGCCGAGCTCGTCCGTGAGGTCTTCGGCCTGGAGGCGGTGATCGTCCCGGACCCGGTGACGGGCTCGCCGCTCGTCGTCCCGGGCGCACCGTGGGCCCCCGCGCCCGTTCCGTCCTCCGCTTCCGCTTCTTCTCAGCCCTCCGCTTCTGCTTCTTCTCAGCCCTCCGCTTCTGCTTCCGCGTCCGACCCGACTCCCGGAAAGGTCCTCCGACCATGACCCTGCGCAGCCTCCGCCCCCGCGCCCTGGCCGCCGTGTCCCTGTCCACGGTCGCCGCACTGACCCTGGCCGCCTGCGGCTCCTCCGACGACTCAGGTTCCGACTCCGACTCCGCCTCCGGCTCCACCCGTACGGTGAAGACGGCGATGGGCGACGTGAAGGTCAAGGAGGCCCCCGCGCGGGTCGTCGTCCTGGACACCGCCGAACTGGACTCAGCCCTCACCCTCGGTGTGAAGCCGGTCGGCGCGACCCACGCGGACGTGTCATCGGGCTTCCTGAACTACCTGCCGAAGGACCAGGTCGCGGGCATCGAGGACGTCGGCCGGATGATGACCCCGAACCTGGAGGCCATCGCCGCCCTGAAGCCCGACCTCATCCTCACCAGCAAGGTCCGGCACGGCGACAAGTACGCCGAGCTGTCCGAGATCGCGCCGACCGTGATGACGGAGAACACCGGCTACCCCTGGAAGGAGAACTTCCAGGTCCACGCGGAGGCCCTCGGCAAGGAGGCCGAGGCGAAGATGGTCGCGGACGGGTACGCGGACCACGTCGCGGACGTGACGAAGGCGCTCGGCGGCAAGGAGGAGGTCGCCGGGACCGAGGTCAACATGGTCCGCTTCGTCGAGGGCGCGGACATCCGTATCTACGGCAAGCAGAACTACATCGCCACGATCCTGGCCGACGTGGGTCTGGGCCGCCCCGCGATCACCGACAAGGCCAAGGACGGCTTCTCCTACGACGTCAGCCCCGAGAAGATCGACCTCGCGGACGCGGACGTGGTCTTCCACTCGACGTACGGCGACCCGAAGAAGGCCAAGGAGACGCAGACCACCGGCAGCGGCCTGTGGAAGAACATGGACGCGGTGAAGAACGACAAGGTCTTCGCGGTCGACGACCAGCTGTGGATCCAGGGCATCGGCTACACGGCGGCCGACAAGATCCTCGGCGAGCTCCACAAGAGCCTGAGCGAGTAGCCGACGCGCCCGGACCTCACCCCGTACGCCTCCGCGCCCGCCACACCAGGTAGAGCGCGGAGGCGACGGCGGCGACGCGGACGACCACCGGCCAGGTCTCCAGCAGGACGTCCCGCATCGCGCCCTCACGGATCGGCTCGCCCCAGCGCCCCTCCATCCGGCCCCAGATCCATACGAGGGCCGTGGCGGCCACCACGCCCGGCAGGCCGAGCGCCGCCCACTTCGCCTCCGTACGGGAGAGGGTGCGCGAGCTGTACGCGATCAGCCAGCCGCCCGCCAGCGGCAGCCAGGAACCGGTGACCACTCCTGCGACGAGCAGGACTGCGGCCAGAAGCAGCAGCGGGTGGGCGAAGCCGCCGCGGCGGCCGGGGGCGGCGACGGCAGGCTCGGCGACGACGTGAGCCGTCCTGCGGCGGCGGAGCTTCACGAGGCGCAGGGCGCGACGGCGGCCGGCGGTGTTCGCGCCGCTCTCGGCCTTGCCGTCGCCCGCACCCTCCGGGCCGTCCTCCCCGTCTGCCTTCTCGCCCTGCGTGCCCTTCTTGTCCATGTCGACGGAGCTGCTCGGCCGCCTGCCGAGAAGCTCCGGGGCCTCGATGCCGCCGAAGAACCCGGGAACAGCGGTCCCCTCGTCGAAGGGGCCCGGCTCCAGGCGCCACCAGTCGGTCGGGCCGTCCCCGTCGCCCTGCTGGTCCTGGCCGAGCATGTGCGGGGCGGAGGGGTCGGGCCAGGAGTGGACGGGGACGTCGGCGGGGCCGGGGGCGGGGGCGTGGTCGTCGGGGGCGGTCCCGGGTCGAGGCACGGCGGCAGCACCGGCCGAACCGGCCGCACCAGCGGCACCAGCGGCACCAGCGGCGCCAGCGGCACCAGCGGCATCCGTACGGCTCTCCGGCGTATCCCCGGCATCGCGGCGCGACGCGCCCCGCCCGAAACCGGCTTTCGGCCTCTTGAGGCTCTGGGCGTCCCGGCCCCCGCCCGCCAGGGGGCCAGCCTCCTTCAGGCCCTTCGGCTCCCTCGGCTCCCTCGGCTTCTTCGGCTGCCTCGGCTCGCTCGGCTCCTTGCGCAGCAGCCCGCTCCGGGGCCGGGGCAGGCCCCGCCGCTGCGGCTCGCCGCTCCCCGCCCCGGTCCGGGCGGACGGCAGGGGGACCGTGCCGTCGGCGGACCGCGCCGCCGCGGCGACCAGTTCGTCCGGGCTGCCCAGCCTGCCGATGATGCGCCGCACGGTCGCCGGGGAGTCCGCGCCCTCCGTGGCCCGGCGGCGGTCGATCTCGCCCCGGAGCGTCGAGACGAGCCGCATCCGGGCGCCCGACGAGAGCTGTTGCTGCTGAGCCAGGTCGCCGACCCGGCTCAGGTAGTCGTACACGAGCTGGTCGCTCTCGATCCCCACGCGGTGCATCCCCTCTACCCGGCCCTGCCCCGACGGTAGCGTTCCAGCGGCTACCGTGGGACGGATGGGGACGACCACACCACCGCGCACGCTCGCCGAAGCCCTGCGCGCCCGGGGCGACGAATCGCTGGCCGGGCTGCTGCGTGCCCGCCCCGACCTCCTCAATCCGGTGCCGAACGACATCACGCAGCTCGCCACGCGGGCCGGTACCCGGGCGTCCGTCGTCCGCGCGCTGGAGCATCTGGACCGGTTCGCGCTGCAGACCGCCGAGGCGCTGGCGGTGGCCCCGGACCCGGCCCCGTACGACACGCTGCTCTCCCTGCTGACCGGCGACGGCCTGGACGACGGCGACCAGCGCGACGACGCGGGCGCGGCGATCACCGCCGCGCTGCCGACGGCTCTGACGACCCTGCGTGAACAGGCCCTGGTCTGGGGCGAGGACGACCGGCTGAGGCTGGTGCGCACCGCCCGCGAACTGCTCGCCCCGTCCCCGCAGCACCACTCCCCCACCGGCCTGGGCCCCACGGTCACCGAGGCGACGGCGGGCATGTCGCCGGGCCGCCTCCAGGAGATCCTGGCGGCGACGGGGCTGCCCGCGACGCACGACCCGGTCTCGGCGGTGGCCGCGCTGTCCGCTCTCTTCACGGACCGGACGCGGATGGCGGAGCTGCTGGACACGGCCCCGGTGGAGGCGCTGTCGGTGCTGGACCGGCTGGTGTGGGGGCCGCCGTACGGGGAGGTCACGCCCAACCCGACTCCCCCCGTGAAGTGGCTGCGCGACCGGGGCCTGTTGCTGCCGGTGTCCACCCGCACGGTGGTGCTGCCGCGCGAGGCGGCGCTCCACCTGCGCGCCGGGCGCGCGCACCGGACGCCCGAACCGGTCCCCCCGGTCGTCGCGGCGGCCGCCGAACGCGATCCACAGGCTGTGGACAGGGCGGCGGCGGGCCAGGCGTTCACGGCGCTGTCCACGATCGAGGAGCTGCTGAAGCTCTGGAACGGCGGCGGGCCCACGATCCTGCGCGCGGGCGGCCTGAGCGTACGGGAGCTGAAGCGCGCCGCGACCGCCCTCGACGTGACCGAGCCGATCGCCGCGTTCTGGATCGAACTCGCCTACGGAGCGGGCCTGTTGGCCTCCGACGGGGAGACCGACGAGCGGTACGCGCCGACGCCCGCGTCCGACGAGTGGCTCGACCTGTCCGCCGAGGACCGCTGGACGCACCTGGCGACCGCCTGGCTCGCCGCCACCCGGACCCCGGGCCTGGTCGGCGGCCAGGACGCCAAGGGCCGGGCTCTGTCCACGCTCGGACCGGAGCTGGACCGCTCGGCCGCCCCCGACGTACGCCGCCGGGTCCTCTCCCTCTTCTCCGAACTCCCGCCGGGCACCGCGCCGGACGCCGAGTCGCTGCTGCGACGGCTGCGCTGGGAACGCCCGTTGCGCGGCGGAACGACCACGTCCACCACCTCGACGGAGGGGGCGGACCTCCGCTCCCGCCTGGCCCTGTGGACGCTCAACGAGGCGGAGCTGCTGGGCATCACGGGCCGGGGCGCGCTCTCCGCGCAGGCCCGCGCGCTGCTGGAGGAGGGTGAGGAGGCGGGGGCGGCCCTGCTCGCCCCGCTGATCCCCGACCCCCTGGACCACGTCCTGCTCCAGGCCGACCTGACGGCGGTGGCGCCTGGCCCGTTGGAACGCCCCCTCGCGGAGACCCTCTCCGTCCTGGCCGACGTCGAGTCCAAGGGCGGGGCG
This sequence comes from Streptomyces sp. NPDC058375, assembly GCF_042723425.1. Lineage (NCBI taxonomy): Bacteria > Bacillati > Actinomycetota > Actinomycetes > Kitasatosporales > Streptomycetaceae > Streptomyces > Streptomyces sp. NPDC058375. Next base: position 18,921 of record NZ_JBHXJG010000001.1, read on the forward strand.
ACGGTGTACCGCTTCACGCCCGGCTCGGTGCGCCGCGCCCTGGACGCCGGGCAGGCGGCGGCCGACCTGCACGCGTTCCTGGCCGCGCACAGCCGTACGCCGGTGCCGCAGCCGCTGAGCTACCTCATCGACGACGTGGCCCGCCGCCACGGCCACCTGCGGATCGGGGCGGCGTCCGCGTACGTACGCTGCGACGACGAGGCGGTCCTCAACGAGATCCTGGCCGACCGCCGCTCCACGGGCCTACGCCTGCGCCGCCTGGCCCCCACGGTCCTGGCCTCCCAGTCCGACCCCGGCTCCCTCCTCGAAGCCCTGCGCGACATGGGGTACGCCCCGGCCGCCGAATCCGCCGAGGGCGACGTCCTGATCACCCGCGCCGGCGCCCGCCGCACCCCGCCCCGCACACCCCCGGTCCCGGTCCCCGAAGGCCCGCCGACCCCGGACGACACCCTCCTCGGCGCGGCGGTCCGGGCCATCCGCGCCGGCGACACGGCCGCCACGGTCGTCCGCAAGGAACCACCGGAGGGCACCACGGGCCCCACCCCCTCCGACACCCTCCCCCGCACCACCCCGGCCGAGACCCTGGCCACGGTCCAGGCGGCCGCGATGACGGGCTCCGCGGTCTGGATCGGCTACGTCAACGCGGACGGCGCGGCCAGCCAACGCGTGATCGCCCCGGTCCGCGTGGAGGGCGGCTTCGTCACGGCCTACGACCACACGGCCGACGAGGTCCGCACGTACCCGCTGCACCGGATCACGGGGGTGGCGGAACTGGCGGAGGACGGGAAGGGGTAGGCGCGGGGCGCCCCTGCCTCACGCGTGTCGAGCTGCTTTCAGCAGAGCCACCGTTTCCCGGCCTGTGAGTGACGTGGGAACAGCCTCGGGCGGCATGGGACAGGTCAGTCGGACGGGAGCTCCACGGAGGGGCAGCCGTGTTGCTTTCCGGCGGCGTCGAGGAAGGCCTGGAAGACGTCTCGGGGGGCCGAGTCCGACGGATCCGAGCGGTTCAACGGTTTCAGGTAGCGATGGTCCCAGCGCACGCCGAGGTAGAGCTCCTTGCCTCCGCACTCCAGAATGGCCCGGCTGTTTCCGTCCACCACACCCGTGCCGTCCGGCAGGTCCTCGAAACCGACGCTTGTCTTGAGACGTTCGTTGACGATGTTCGGGTCGAAGCTGGAACCGAACGACAACCGGGGCTCGTCCTGACCGCCGGACCGGTAGAGGTCGCAGGCCCAGGAGCTCGTTGGAGCACCCGGCAGCGGCGGCGACCTTCGGCTTGAGCGCGTCGATGGTGATGCCGCGGCCGGCGGAATAGCTCTGCTGGGCCTCGCTCTTGGCGACATCCGTCACCGACTTGGACGCTGCGCCCGGCCTCCTTGCCCTCGGCGTCGCCGTAGTCGAGCAGGTTGATCGTGTCGTGCATGATGCGGGCCTCGGCCTCGGTGTGGCGGCCGAGCTCCTCGCCCGGCGAGTCCGGCGGGCGCCCCGTGGCGGCGGCTTCGAGGGCGAGGCCCAGTCCGGCCCGGATGTCCTTGTCGAAGGTGTCCTTGCCGGGGATCTCAAGGTTGCCGCGCCAGTCCACGGTGTTGGCGGTGTCCCAGTCGCGCTTCGTCAGCAGGTACTCCAGGCGGTTCTTGTCGCCGTCCGCCACCGGGTCGAGGTAACCGGTCGCCGTCTGGGGGTCACGGCTCATGACCGGAATGCGCCACGTTGTCGAGCGTGTTGGCGAGCTTGATCGTGCCCTGCTCCCCCCGTGGTAGGCATCGAGATCACGTCACCTTGGACACCAGTTCCATCAGGGCGTCGAGGCGCGGTTCGCAGCACCTTGCCGGGCGCTGGGTGGTCTTCCGGTCGCTCGACGCCTCGCGACCGGTCCCTATGTTCCGGTGCGCTTCGGCCGCCAGGTGCGCCCCGGGCCGAGGCGGTCCTGCGAGTCATGAAGTCCTGAGGCGCCCCGCCTCAGAACCCGCGCAGTTCGTCGGGGGTCCTCTCTACGGAGCCATCTCATCGAGTACAGCGTCGGAGAAGTCCGGCGGCAGTTCGACACCTGTTTCACCGCCCGAGCAACCGGTGGTTCGCCGGTTACCTCCGGGGAGGGCACAGAGGTCCGGTTCGTCGCGCCGGCCGAACCGGAGGCGCTGCTCATGATGCAGCACACGAGCACTCCATCGTTCCGGCCCAGCCGTCGTACCCGTCTGCAATGCTGCGAACATGTCCATCGCCCGCCGCACCCCCGAACCCGTGTCGCCCGCCCCGCCCACCGCGCCGATGCCTCCGCTGCTCACGCAGTCCTGGCTGGATCTGGCGTTCCTGCACTGGGCGGTCGACCCGGCGGACGTGGCGCCGCTGCTGCCGCGGGGGACCGTGCCGGACACGTTCGACGGGGCGACGACGTACGTGGGTCTGGTGGCGTTCCGGATGTACCGGGTGGGGGTGCTCGGGCTGCCGGGGATTCCGTACCTCGGGAGCTTTCCCGAGACCAACGTCCGGCTGTACTCCGTGGACGAACGCGGTCGGCGCGCTGTCGTCTTCCGGTCGTTCGACGCCTCCCGGCTCGTCCCCGTCCTCGTGGCGCGGGCCGCGGTCCGGTTACCGTACGTGTGGTCCCGGATGGGCGTCGAGCGGTCCGGCGACACCCTCACGTACACGAGCAGGCGCCGGTGGCCCGGTCCGCGTGGGGCGGGAAGCAGGATCGTGTTGCGGACGGGTGACGCGATTGACGAACCCACGCCCCTGGAGCACTTCCTGACCGCCCGCTGGGCCCTGCACACCTCGTTCTTCGGCCGGACCGCCTATCTGCCCAATGCCCATCCCCGCTGGCCCCTCCACCGGGCCGAGCTGCTCGAGTGCGACGAGGACCTGGTCGCGGCGGGCGGGCTGCCCGCGCCGGGCGGGGAGCCGTTGAGCGTGCTCTACTCCCCGGGCGTCCCGGTGCGGTTCGGGCCCCAGCGGCGCGGAGCCTGAGGCCCGGACGGGCCTGCCCCGGGCTCGTACGCCTACGCCTGCGCGGTCGTCAGCCCGCGTCCATGTCCGAGAACCTCTCGAACGTGTCCGTCCCCGTGGCGCCCTTCTTCCACGTGACGGTCAGCGTGTCGCCGTTCTGCCGCAGGTTGCCGACCCGGTCCTTGCTCGCGACCCGGACGCCGTCCTCCTCGCACAGCAGAGCCATCTCCAGGAAGTCGCCGCTCTCGTCCTCCTGCCAGCGGCCCTTGCACTCCAGCCCGTCGCGGATGCTCAGGATCGCGTTGATCCTCGCGGGCTCGTCGGTGTACGCCTCGCCGAGCCCGAGCATCGTGGAGTCCGGCATCTTCCACACCGCCTGGAGCCCGGTGCCGGTGGGCTGGGGCACCAACGGGTTGTCCGAGCGGGCAGGCGGTGAGACGGACGGCTCCCCGGCCGGGTCCGTCGACGGGTCCGTCGCCTCCGGGCTCTCCCCGGCGCTCCCGTCGGTCCCGGACCCGGTCGCGCTCGGAGTCCCCACGGACGTGGGCGACTTGGCGTCGTCGCCACCGCTGTCGTCCCCCTGGCTCACGGCGAACCACACCCCGCCGCCGACGACCGCCACGGCCAGCACGGCGGCGACCGCGATGAGCGCCGTCTTCTTCCGCGGGGCGGGCGGGCCCGGTTGCGGCGGGAAGCCACCCGCTCCGGCGCCGGCCCCGGGGAACCCGTACGGGCCGTGGGGGCCGTGGGGCGGTGCCTGGCCGCCGTTCCCGTACGGAGAGGGCTGCTCGTTCCCGTACGGAGAAGGCTGCGCGCCGCCGTATCCGTACCCCTGCGGCTGGCCACCCTGGACCGGCTGCGCATACGGATTCCCGGCCACCGGCTGCTGCTGGCCAGGTCCGGCCACCGGCTGCTGCCCCTGCTCCGGCGGGCCGTGTCCGGGCTGCGGCGGCCCCGGCGGCATCGGCGGCGGGGTGCCGAAGGGCTGCTGCCGGCCCGATGGCGGCGCCGGCTGCGACGGTTGCGGCTGCCCTTGCGGCGTCGGCGGCTGCTCGTCGTACGGCTGAGACACGTGTGTCCTCCCCCGTACCGGCGCCCTGCCGGCACGCCACCTCTTTGTATCAGCCACCCATCCACCGGGGTTGCGTGGTGGTGGGAACACCAGTGTCAGCACACTCCCCGGTATTCCGGTGCGGCGCTGCAAGGCTGGATGCGACACCGAGGCCCGGAAGCGGCTGATGAAGCTGACCCGGAACCTCTGCGGCGGATCATGAGGTGAGCCGGTCCGCGGCCGGAGGCATGCCGGTCGCCGCGGGTCGGCTCCGCCGGCATGCACCGGCCCAGGCGCATCCGCCCACCCCGCCCCGCCGCCCGATGCGGCACACTGGACGTTTGGCCGCTGCCGTGGCCGTACCCCGCAGAAAGGGCCGAAGCGCGTGACCGGACCCCTCATCGTCCAGAGCGACAAGACGCTGCTCCTCGAAGTCGACCACGACCTGGCGGACGCCTGCCGTCGTGCCATCGCGCCGTTCGCGGAGCTGGAGCGTGCGCCCGAGCACATCCACACGTACCGGGTCACCCCGCTCGGGCTGTGGAACGCCCGTGCCGCCGGGCACGACGCCGAGCAGGTCGTCGACGCCCTGGTCGAGTTCTCCCGCTACCCCGTGCCGCACGCGCTCCTGGTCGACATCGCCGAGACGATGGCGCGGTACGGGCGGCTCACCCTGTCCAAGCACCCCGTGCACGGGCTCGTGCTCACCACCACCGACCGGCCCGTGCTGGAGGAGATCCTCCGGTCGAAGAAGGTCCAGCCGCTGGTCGGGGCCCGGATCGACCCGGACACCGTCGCCGTGCACCCCTCCGAGCGCGGGCAGGTCAAGCAGACGCTGCTCAAGCTGGGGTGGCCCGCCGAGGACCTCGCCGGTTACGTCGACGGCGAGGCCCATCCGATCGAGCTGGCCGAGGACGGCTGGGCCCTGCGGCCGTACCAGAAGCAGGCCGTGGAGGGGTTCTGGCACGGTGGGTCGGGGGTTGTGGTGCTCCCCTGCGGGGCGGGCAAGACGCTCGTCGGCGCCGGTGCCATGGCCGAGGCCAAGGCCACCACGCTCATCCTCGTCACCAACACCGTCTCCGCCCGGCAGTGGAAGCACGAGCTGGTGAAGCGGACCTCGCTGACCGAGGACGAGATCGGGGAGTACAGCGGGACGCGGAAGGAGATCCGGCCGGTCACCATCGCCACCTACCAGGTGCTGACGACCCGGCGTAAGGGCATCTACCCGCACCTCGAACTCTTCGACTCCCGCGACTGGGGTCTCGTCGTCTACGACGAGGTGCACCTGCTGCCCGCCCCCGTCTTCAAGTTCACCGCCGACCTCCAGGCCCGGCGGCGGCTCGGGCTCACCGCAACCCTCGTACGGGAGGACGGGCGGGAGTCGGATGTGTTCTCGCTCATCGGGCCCAAACGGTTCGACGCCCCCTGGAAGGAGATCGAGGCGCAGGGCTACATCGCGCCCGCCGACTGCGTCGAGGTCCGCGTCAACCTCACCGACTCCGAGCGGCTCGCCTACGCCACCGCCGAGACGGAGGAGAAGTACCGGTTCTGCGCCACCACCGCCACCAAGCGGAAGGTGACCGAGGCGCTGGTGCGCAAGCACCAGGGGGAGCAGACCCTCGTCATCGGGCAGTACATCGACCAGCTCGACGAGCTGGGGGAACACCTGGACGCGCCCGTCATCAAGGGCGAGACCAGCAACGCCCAGCGCGAGAAGCTCTTCGACGCGTTCCGGCAGGGCGAGATCAGCGTGCTCGTCGTCTCCAAGGTCGCCAACTTCTCCATCGACCTGCCCGAGGCGACCGTCGCCATCCAGGTCTCCGGCACCTTCGGGTCGCGCCAGGAGGAGGCGCAGCGTCTCGGCCGCGTCCTGCGGCCGAAGGCCGACGGGCACGAGGCCCGGTTCTACTCGGTCGTCGCCCGCGACACCATCGACCAGGACTTCGCGGCGCACCGCCAGCGGTTCCTGGCCGAGCAGGGGTACGCGTACCGCATCGTCGACGCGGACGAGCTGCTCGCGGAGAGCTGAGGAACGGAACGGCTGCGGCGGGTCCTCAGCGGGCCCGCCGTACGCCCGCCTCTTCCGCGTACTCCCCCAGGACGACGACGCCGAACGCCGTCGTCACGAACACCTTCACGGCGCGCAGCGCGTCTCCGACGCGGTGGGGTCGGTGGTCACCGGTCACCGCGGTCGCGCCGTGCGCGGGGCCGGTCCTGCGTGGGTTCAGGGTGGCTGTGCTCATGTATCCATGGTGCTCCTGTCACCCGTTCGGGCGCGTCGGCCCGCAGACGGAAGCCGGTGAGCGGGCGTGTAGGTCTGCGGTGCCATGCGGGGGCCCGGCATCCCCTACGGGTGCCCCTTGGACCCGCCCCCTCAGGTGGAGCCCGCGTACGGTCAGCCCGCGTACGGTCAGCCCGCGTACGGTCCCCTGCGCGGCGGAGCCCCGTAATTCGTTTCGACCGTACGCCGCCCTGTGGCTACAATCGCCGGTCTGCCCGCCTCCCGCACCGTGGTACCGGCCTTCGCTGCCGGCAGCCGGGGGAGCGCCGCCGGCCGGACGGAAACCGGCCGACACCCACGCGAACCAACCTTCCGAGCGGACCGCCCTGCTCCGGCTTCAGCCGGCACCGGCGCGGTCCGCCGTCCTGCGTTGAAGAGCCGGAGGCAACACCGTGCCCGCGCACGTAGCAGAAAGCGATTCCACCCCCGAGCCCACCGGCACCACCGACCCCACCGGCGGCACCGACCCCCTGGCGCACGAGCGTGCCCATCTCGCCGCGTCCCGCGCCGCCCTGCGCGGGATGCGCGAGGACGTCCAGGCCCTCGACATCCGCGATGTCACCGCGAACTGGGTCAACGCCGCCGTGCTCCAGTCCCAGGTCGACGACCGCATCAAGGCGCTCGCCGATCTCTCGCACACCCCGCTGTTCTTCGGCCGCCTCGACTATCTGCACGCCGTCGGCGGCGAGCCGGCCGAGGGCGCGGACGGCGAGCGGTTCTACATCGGCCGCCGGCACGTCCACGACGCCGCCGGGGATCCCATGGTCATCGACTGGCGTGCGCCGGTCTCCCAGCCGTACTACCAGGCGTCCCGCACCAGCCCCCAGGACGTGGGGCTGCGCCGCCGCTTCGGTTACACGGGCGGCGAGCTGACCGCGTACGAGGACGAGCACCTCACCGACCCCGCCCAGGACGGCCCCGGGGCCGAGCAGACCAGCCGGCTCCTCCAGGCGGAGATCGAGCGGCCGCGCGTCGGCCCGATGCGCGACATCGTCGCCACCATCCAGCCCGAGCAGGACGAGATCGTACGGAGCGGTCTCGGCGGGACGGTCTGCGTGCAGGGCGGGCCCGGCACCGGGAAGACCGCCGTCGGCCTGCACCGGGTGGCGTACCTGCTGTACGCGCACCGCGAGCGGCTCGCCCGCACCGGCACCCTCGTCATCGGGCCGAACCGTTCCTTCCTCCACTACATCGAGCAGGTGCTGCCCGCCCTCGGTGAGCTGGAGGTGAAGCAGGCCACCGTCGACGACCTGGTGCGCACCGGCGTCGAGGTGCGGGGCGAGGACGAGGCGGCCACCGCCGTCGTCAAGGGCGACGGCCGCATGGCCGAGGTGCTGCGGCGGGCCATCCGCTCCCATGTCACCGCCCCCACCGAGCCCGTCGTCGTGGTGCGCGGCTCCCGGCGCTGGCGCGTGCCCGCGTACGAGATCCAGGAGATGGTCGACGAGCTGCTGGCCCGCGACATGCGGTACGGGGCGGCGCACGAGGCGCTGCCGCAGCGGATCGCGCACGCCGTCCTCGTACGGATGGAGGAGGCCGGGGAGGCTCCCGACGACCGGGTGCAGAACGCCGTGGCCCGGAATCCGGCGGTGAAGGCGGCCGTGAAGGCGATCTGGCCCGCAGTGGATCCGGCGAAGCTGGTGCTGCGGCTGCTGTCCGACGCGGAGTTCCTGGCCGCGCACGCGGAGGGGCTGCTGAGCGAGGAGGAGCAGAAGCGGCTCCTGTGGGCGAAGCCCGCCCGCAGTGTGAAGTCCGCGAAGTGGTCGGCGGCGGATGCGGTGCTCATCGACGAGGCCGGTGACCTCATCGCCCGTACGCACTCGCTCGGCCATGTCGTGCTCGACGAGGCGCAGGACCTGTCCCCCATGCAGTACCGGGCGGTGGGGCGGCGCTGCTCGACCGGTTCGGCGACCGTCCTCGGCGACCTGGCGCAGGGGACGACCCCGTGGTCCACGGAGAGCTGGGGCGAGGCGCTGTTCCACCTGGGCAAGGCGGACGCGGTGGTGGAGGAGCTGACCGCCGGTTTCCGCGTGCCGCGCGAGGTCATCGCGTACGCCTCCCGGCTGCTGCCCGCGATCTCGCCGGGGCTCGCGGCGGTGGAGTCGGTGCGGGAGTCGCCGGGGTCGTTGGCCGTACGGGAGGTGGCGGGCGGGTTGGCAGGTCTGGACGCGGCTGTCGTCGCCGCCTGCGAGGAGTCGTTGCGTAACGAGGGGTCGATCGGGCTCATCGCCGCCGACGCCCGGATCCCGGTGCTGGGCGCGGCGCTGGAGGCGGCAGGGCACGCGTACCTGTCTCCCGGGGAGGAGACCACCGCCGCGTCCCGGCTGACGCTGGTGCCCGCGTCTCTGGCGAAGGGCCTGGAGTACGACTACGTGGTGCTGGACGAGCCCGCCGCCGTGGTGGACGGCGAGCCGGACGAGCGGACCGGGCTGCGGCGGCTGTACGTGGCGCTGACCCGTGCGGTGTCGGGGCTGACCGTGCTGCACGCGGCGCCGTTGCCGGAGGTGCTGGTTCAGGCGTAGGGCCCTCGGGTGCGGGACTGTCCGGTCCCGCACCCCGTCAGCCCTCAGGCGTCCAGCGCCTCGCGCCACTCCCGTACGGCTGCCGCCTCGACCGGGGCCGACCAGCCCCGGGGGCGGGCCGCGCCGCCGATGTGGACCGCGTCGATCCCCGCCGCCCGCAGCCGGGGCAGGTGGTGCAGGTGGAGACCGCCGCCGACCAGGATCTGCGCCTGGTAACCCGGCTCGCCGGTACGGGCCGCCTCGGCCAGGAGGGCCGGGATGCCGGCGTCCACCCCGTCCGGCGAGCCCGCCGTGAGGAACGTGTCGAGGCCGGGCAGGTCCGCGAGTTGCTTGCGCAGGGCGTCACGGTCGGCGGCCCGGTCGATCGCCCGATGGAACGTCCACCGGCAGCCGTCCAGCTCGGCGACGAGCCGCTCGACGGCGACGAGGTCGGCGTGGCCCTCCTCGTCGAGGAAGCCGAATACGAACTCGTCGGCCCCCGCCTCCCGCATCTCGTGGGCCTTGCCGACCAGTACCTCGATGTCACCGGCGGCGAACCCGTCCGCCACCCTGAGCATCACGCGCAGCGGGATGTCGACGGCGGACCTGATCGCCGCGAAGGTCTCCCGGGACGGTGTCAGACCGTCGGCGGCCATGTCGGTGACCAGTTCGAGGCGGTCTGCACCACCGGCCTGGGCAGCGACCGCGTCCTCCGCGTCGAGAGCGATCACCTCCAGGACTGCACGGTTGCTCATGGGTCCTCATTCCTCCGATGCACAGCTACAGGTCTAGTCCAATGGCCAGCCTACGGGTCGGTAGACGGACAGCGCAGCCCTCTATCTCAACGCATGGCCGCGGTGACGCGCGAGCCGACCCCGCAGACGAGTGACCCACACCTCCGACTCTCCCCCGACTCTCCTCCGACTCCCCCTCCACCTCTCCCCCACCCCCCTCCCGTCACACCTTGCACTTCATAGGGGCGGGGGGTATACATGGAGAGAGAAGAAGATACCCCCTAGGGGTATTCGGACGGCTTCAGGGAGGACCTCGTGTCCGCGCACTCCGCCACCACCGCTACCACCGCTTCCGGCTCCGGCTCCGACGCCGGCACCGCCGCGGTCGAGCTCGCGATCGGCGGGATGACCTGCGCCTCGTGCGCGGCCCGAATCGAGAAGAAGCTCAACCGGATGGACGGCGTCGAGGCCACGGTGAACTACGCCACCGAGAAGGCGAAGGTCACCTACCTGGGCGCCGACGTCTCCGTCGAGGATCTGATCGCGACCGTCGAGGCCACCGGCTACACCGCCCGGCCGCCGGCTCCGCCCGCCCCACCCGCGTCCGCCGCCGCTGCCCCACCGGGGAGCGGCGCCACGGACCGGAGCACGGACCGAAGCGCGGACCGGGGCGCGGGGCAGGGCGCGGGACCGAGCGCGGACGACGACGGGCTCACCACCCTGCGCCAGCGCCTGATCACCGCCGTCCTCCTCGCCGTACCGGTGATCGCGATGGCGATGGTCCCGGCGCTCCAGTTCGATTACTGGCAGTGGCTCTCCCTGACCTTGGCCGCCCCGGTCGTCACCTACGCCGCCTGGCCGTTCCACCGTGCCGCCTGGACCAACGCGAAGCACGGCGCGGCGACGATGGACACGCTGATCTCCGTCGGCACGTCGGCCGCGTTCCTGTGGTCGGTGTGGGCGCTGTTCTTCGGGACCGCGGGCATGGCCGGGATGACGCATCCCTTCGAGTTCACGATCGCCCGCAGCGACGGCGCCGGGAACATCTACCTGGAGGCGGCGGCCGGGGTGACGGCGTTCATCCTCGCCGGGCGCTTCTTCGAAGCCCGCTCGAAGCGGAAGGCCGGGGCGGCGCTGAGGGCGCTGATGGAGCTGGGGGCGAAGGAGGTCACGGTTCTGCGCGACGGCGTCGAGTCGACGATCTCGACCGCAGCGTTGCAGGTCGGGGACCGTTTCCTGGTGCGTCCGGGGGAGAAGATCGCGACGGACGGGACGGTGGTCGAGGGATCCTCCGCCGTGGACGCGTCCATGCTGACGGGAGAGTCCGTGCCCGTGGAGGTCGCTGTCGGCGACACCGTCACCGGCGCCACCCTCAACGCCGGCGGCCGCCTCGTCGTCGAAGCCACCCGCGTCGGAGCCGACACCCAACTCGCCCGCATGGCCCGCCTCGTCGAAGACGCCCAGAACGGCAAAGCCTCCGCACAACGCCTCGCCGACCGCATCTCCGCCGTCTTCGTCCCCGTCGTCATCACCCTCGCCCTCGCCGCCCTCGGCTTCTGGCTCGGCAACGGCGCCGGACTCACCGCCGCCTTCACCGCGGCCGTCGCCGTCCTCATCATCGCCTGCCCCTGCGCCCTCGGCCTCGCCACCCCCACCGCCCTCATGGTCGGCACCGGACGCGGAGCCCAACTCGGCATCCTCATCAAGGGTCCTGAGGTCCTGGAGACCACCCGCCGCGCCGACACCATCGTTCTCGACAAGACCGGCACCGTCACCACCGGCCGCATGACCCTCCAGGCCACCCACACCGCCCCCGGAACCACCACCGAAGCCGAAGTGCTGCGGCTGGCCGGTGCGTTGGAGAACGCCTCCGAGCATCCCATCGCCCAGGCCGTCGCCGTCGCCGCGACCGACGCCGTCGGCCCGCTCCCCACCCCCGAGGACTTCACCAACGTCCCCGGACTCGGCGTCCAGGGCATCGTCGAAGGGCACGCCGTCCTCGTGGGACGCGAACAGCTCCTGGCCGAGTGGGAGATCCGGCTGCCCGCTCCCCTCGCCGAGGCGAAGCAGGCAGCCGAGGCGGCCGGGCGCACCGCGATCGCCGTCGCCTGGGACGGCGAGGCGCGGGCGGTGCTGGAGGTCGCCGACGCGGTGAAGGACACGAGCGCCGAGGCCGTCCGCCGGCTGCGCGCCCTCGGCCTCGCCCCGATCCTCCTCACCGGCGACAACCGGGCCGTGGCGGAGTCGGTCGCGGCGGAGGTCGGCATCGACGAGGTGTACGCGGAGGTCATGCCGCAGGACAAGGTCGACGTGGTCAAGCGCCTTCAGAGCCAAGGACGTTCGGTCGCGATGGTCGGGGACGGGGTCAACGACGCCGCCGCCCTCGCCCAGGCCGACCTGGGCCTCGCGATGGGCACCGGCACCGACGCCGCCATCGAGGCCGGGGACCTGACCCTCGTCCGCGGCGACCTCAACGCCGCCGCCGACGCGATCCGCCTCTCCCGCCGCACTCTCTCCACCATCCGCACCAATCTCTTCTGGGCCTTCGCCTACAACGTCGGCGCCCTCCCGCTGGCCGCCGCCGGGCTCCTCAACCCGATGATCGCCGGGGCCGCGATGGCCTTCTCCTCCGTCTTCGTGGTCGGCAACTCCCTGCGGCTGCGCACCTTCAAGGGCGTGTGAGGCCCGGGGCTCGGGGCCGGGCGCGGCGGGAACCCTTTCGGTCCCGCCGCGCTCAGGCGCGTCCTGAGCCGCGTACGAAACGCAGCCGGGTTCCCGGCACCGCCTGCGCCGCCGCGGCGAGGGCCCGTTCGGGGACGACACCGACGACCGGGTAACCGCCGGTCGTCGGATGGTCGTTGAGGAAGACGACGGGCCGGCCGTCCGGCGGCACCTGGATCGCGCCCAACACCATCCCCTCGCTGGGCAGTTCCTCCGTACGGGACCGCTCCAGCGGCGGGCCGTCCGTGCGCAGGCCGATGCGGTTGCTCTGCGACGAGACCCGGTAGGCGGCGGTGAGGAGCGTACGGAGCGCGGCATCGGTGAACCAGTCGTGGCGGGGGCCGGGATGGACCGGGAGCACCAGCTCTGCGGGGACGCCCGGCCAGGGGACGGGACCAGCGGGCGGTGGCGGAGCGTCCGACGCCGGTTCGCCCAGGGGGAGTTCGTCGCCCTCGCCGAGCGGGGCGGGCCCGAGCCCCGAGAGGAGGTCAGCCGAGCGGCTGCCCAGCACCGGGTCCGGCGCCAGGCCGCCCGCGAACGCCAGGTAGCTCCGGAGTCCGGTCCCGGCGGGGCCCGCGTCCAGCACCGCGCCCGCGGGCACCTGTGCCGGCGCGCCCCACGCCACCGGCCGCCCGTCGACCGTCACCCGGCAGCCCGCCCCGCCGACGACGGCCACGACCGGCCGGTCCGGGCGGACCGCGCACCCGGTGAGGGTCGTCTCCAGGACGGCGGCGTCCGGCGGGTTGCCCACCAGCCGGTTGGCCAGCCGGGCGGCGGGCCCGTCCAGCGCCCCGGCCCGGCCGACCCCGAGGTGCGCCCAGCCGGGGCGGCCCGCGTCCTGCACGGTGGTCAGGGCTCCGGGGCGTACGACGTGCAGGCGGGCGGCGGCCCCGGGGGGCGGTGCGGACGTCATGCGCGCTCCTTGCCTCCGCCGCCGGCCCGGGGATCCTGCGGCTCGCCCCCGCTGGGCTGGCCCGCCCGGGGAGCCGGCACCGCGCCCGCCCCGCCGTCCTCCCCGGGAGCCGGCACCGCGCCCGCCCCGCCGTCCGTCATCGCCGTGGTGGCGGGAGCGATGCTCCCGCCGTCCGCCGGCGCGGCCCCCACCGCCTCCACCGCCACGAACCTCACCGGCGTCCCCGGCACGAGCAGCGCCGCCGGCTCCCGGGCCGGATCCCACAGGGCCCCCGGGTCCGGCATCCGCCCGACGATCTGCCAGCCGCCGGGCGAAGGGCGCGGGTACACCCCCGTGTAGGGCCCGGCGAGGGCCACCGCCCCGGCCGGCACCCGGGTGCGCGGGGTCGTGCGCCGGGGCACGTGCAACCGCTCGGGCAGCCCGGTGAGATAGCCGAACCCGGGGGCGAACCCGCAGAACGCCACCCTGAACGCGGTACGGGAGTGGAGGGCGGCCACCTCTGCGACCGGCACGCCCCAGAGCGCCGCGACCTCGCCCAGGTCGGGGCCGTCGTAGACCACGGGGATCTCCACCGGGTCGCGGCCCTCGCGGTGCGGCGGCTCCACCCGCCACGAGGCGAGCTCGCGGGCGAACCGGTCCCGCGCGCCGGGCGTGCGCTCCGCAATCCCGTCGAGCAGGACGGTACGGGCGGCCGGGACGATGTCGCGTACGGCGGGGATCCGGCCGTGCTCGCGGCGGCGCAGCAGTTCGGCGTGGAAGGCCTCGGCGTGCTCGCCGTCGGCCAGCTCGACCAGCAGCGCGTGCGGCCCGGCGGGCAGAACGCGCACCTCGCCCGAGAACGCGGCCGCCCCCGCCGGAAACGTGGCCGCCTCCGCCGAAGACGTGGCGGCCTCCCCCGGCGACGTGGGGGCCTCCCCCGTACCGTCCGGGCCGGTCACGCGAACGCCCGTACCGCGACGCCCGCTTCCTCCAGCGCGGCCCGGACCCGGCGGGCGAGGGCCGCCGCGCCCGGGGTGTCCCCGTGGACGCAGAGCGAGCGCGCCGAGACCGGTATCCGGCTGCCGTCCGCCCCGGTCACCGCGCGCTCGACGGCCATGCCGACGCTCCGGCGGACGACCTCGTCCGGGTCGTGCACCACCGCGCCCGGCTCACCGCGCGGGACGAGGGTGCCCTCCGGGGTGTACGCGCGGTCGGCGAAGGCCTCCTCGACGGCGGGCAGTCCGGCGTCGGCCGCGTGGGCGAGCAGCCGGGATCCGGGCAGTCCGAGCACGGCCAGGTCGCCGCCCGCGAGCCGGACGCCCGCGACGACGGCGGCGGCCTGGTCGTCGTCCCGGACGGCCCGGTTGTAGAGCGCGCCGTGCGGTTTGACGTAACTGACGGAGGACCCGGCGGCCTCCGCGAAGACCCGCAACGCGCCTATCTGGTAGGCGATCTCGGCGGTCAGCTCGGCGGACGGCACGTCCATCGGCCGCCGCCCGAACCCGGCCAGGTCCCGGTAGGAGACCTGCGCCCCGATCCGTACCCCGCCGGCCGCCGCCGTGTCGCAGACCCGCCGCATCACGGAGGCGTCGCCCGCGTGGAAGCCGCAGGCCACGTTGGCGCTCGTGACGACGGCGAGGAGCGCGTCGTCGTCGGTCAGGGTCCAGGCGCCGAAGCCCTCGCCGAGGTCCGCGTTGAGATCCATCGTCACGGGCGCACGGTAATGACCGTTCAGCGGCGCGACAAGGGCCGGTCCGGCGAGTGGCGGGCCTGCGGGCCCCGCGCACCGCCGGTCTTGACCCGTACGTCCTAGAGTCGTCCCATGACGGACAGCCCACGCCTGCCCTACGACCCCGGCCTCCGGCAGCGCTGGCACGACACACTGCTGGCCGCGCGCGCCGGGGCGGACGGACCCGACCCCCTGCCGTACGCCGAGAACCTCCTCGCCCGCTGGGCCGAGCCGCAGCGCCGCTACCACACGACGGCCCACCTGACCGCCGTCCTGGACGGCATCGACGCCCTGGCCGGGTACGCCGACGACGTGCACGCGGTACGCCTCGCCGCCTGGTTCCACGACGCGGTGTACCGGCCCGACCGGAGCGAGAACGAGGAGCGCAGCGCCGCCCTCGCCGAGCGTGCGCTGCCCGAGGCGGGGGTGCCGGAGGCGGTGACGGCGGAGGTGGCCCGGCTGGTCCGGCTCACCGTCACGCACGACCCGGTGGACGGCGACCGCAACGGCGAGGTGCTGTGCGACGCCGACCTCGCGGTCCTGGCGAGCGGGCCGCAGGAGTACGGGACGTACGCGGCCCGGGTCCGGGAGGAGTACGGCTTCGTGCCGGACGAGGCGTTCCGGGCGGGCCGGGCGGCGGTGCTGCGGCAACTCCTCGGCCTGCCACGGCTGTTCCGTACCCCGCACGGCGCGGCGGAGTGGGAGGCGCGGGCCCGGCACAACCTGGCGACGGAGCTGGAACTGCTGACCTCGTCCGGCACGGCCTGACCACGCGTCCCGTCCCCGCGAATGTTCCGGTTCGTTCACGGTGTCGTCCCGGTCAGGCCCTCGCCCGACCGGTGAAGCCCGGCGACCGCTAACGTCTCGCATCGCAGATGCACACACTCTGCAAACGCAGCTCTTTCATGTTTCCGCTCATACGAACTCCACGGGGGTACCGCGAAATGTCCAAGGGATACGGCACGACGGTCGGCAGAACTTCCCGGCGGCGAATGCTGCGCCTGGCCGGGGGCGGCCTCACCATGGCGGCGCTGGGAGCCGGACTGACCGGCTGCGAGGACGAGAGCGCGACCGGCGGCGAGGGCAGCACGCCGCCGCCGCCCAGCGCTTCCCCCGAGGAAGGAAAGGCGCCCGAGGGCGGCGGGGCCCCCGCGCCGCTGTGGACGAAGTCGGTCTCCGCGCAGACGTACGGGGACAACGACGAGCTGGTGACCGTCGACGGCGTGGTGATCGCGAGCGGCGATCCGCTGGCGGCCCTCGACGGCGCGACGGGCGAGGAGCGGTGGTCGCTGCCCGGCGGCGCGGTGCCCGGTGCGCCGCTGCTGCTCGGCGACGGCACCCTGTATCTGGCCAGCGGCAAGTACGACGGCAGCGTCATCGGTTACGTACCGGGTTCCGGCAAGGAGTCCTGGCGCAGCCACCTCGGCAAGGAGTACCGGCAGCCGAGGCCGATCGCGGTGGACGGGGAGCAGGTGTACGTCATCGCCGAGATCCTGGAGGCAGACAACTCCTCCCGCACCAACGTGATCGCCGCGCTGAACAGCACCACGGGCAAGGTCGCCTGGAAGGAACAGCGCGACCTCGGCACCCAGCAGAACGGCATCCACGCCGCCGTACAGGGCCGCCATCTCGTCTACACCGACTTCAAGAACAACCTCACGGTCCGCGACACCGCCACCGGCCGGCAGGTGTGGACGCAGAAGACGACGAAGACGAGTTACGGGCCGTTCGTCGTCCACCAGGATCTGGTGATCGTCCCGCAGGGGCAGCGGCTCCAGGCCTTCGCGCTGTCCGACGGGGCCGAGAAGTGGTCCGTGGAGGCTGAGGAGTTCGCCCTGTTCCGGGAGCCGAGCCTCGTGGAGGACGTGCTGTACATCGCGGACAGCGGCCGCACGCTGTGGGCCCTCCAGCCGGGGACCGGAAAGAAGGTCTGGCAGTCCACGGCCCTCAAGGACGCGAGCGCCCAGGTGCCCCGGCAGTTCGTCACGGCGGGCGGCACGCTCTACGGGGCCACCGACCTGGACCCGCAGGGCGGGATCCACGCCTTCGACGCGAAGACGGGCGGCCTGCGCTGGACGTTCAACGACAAGTCCGGCGACCACCACGCCTGGCTGGTGGCCACCGACGGGAAGCGCGTCTACGCCCTGCACGGCAAGAAGCTCCACGCCCTGCCCGTGTGACAGGTGACTTACGTGACAGGGGTGTGAACAGGCGGGCCCTCCTCCCGGCGCCGGGGAATGCGGATGCGTTCTCCGGCGTTGGGACGAGTCATGCCCGACTCTCCCGCCCGCCGCGCACCCATGCCCCTGGCCGTATACATTCTCGGCCTCTCGGTCTTCGCACTCGGCACCAGCGAGTTCATGCTGTCGGGCCTGCTCCCGCCGATCGCCGACGACATGAACGTGTCGATCCCGCAGGCCGGGCTCCTCATATCCGCGTTCGCGATCGGCATGGTGGTCGGCGCCCCGCTGCTGGCCGTCGCCACGCTCCGGCTGCCCCGCCGCACCACGCTGATCGCGCTGATCTCGGTGTTCGGCCTCGGCCAGATCGCCGGTGCGCTGGCCCCGACGTACGAGATCCTCTTCGCCTCCCGCATCGTGAGCGCGCTGGCCTGCGCGGGTTTCTGGGCGGTCGGCGCGGCCGTGGCCATCGCGATGGTGCCGGTGAACCAGCGGGCGCGGGCGATGGCCGTGATGATCGGCGGGCTGTCCGTCGCCAACGTGCTGGGCGTGCCGCTGGGGGCGTTCCTCGGCGAGCACCTCGGCTGGCGTTCGGCGTTCTGGGCGGTGGGCGCGGCCTCGGCGGTCGCCCTGGTCGGCGTCGTGACACGCATCCCGCACATCCCGCTGCCGGAGAAGAAGCCCGAGCTGAAGCGGGAGCTGGCGATCTACCGGGACCGGCAGGTCTGGCTGGCCATCGTGATCACCGCGCTCGCGGCGGGCGGGGTGTTCTGCGCGTTCAGCTATCTGGCGCCGCTGCTGACGGACGTGGCGGGCCTGGACTCGGGCTGGGTGCCGTGGATCCTCGGCCTGTTCGGGGTGGGCGCGCTGATCGGCACGATGATCGGCGGCCGGGTCGCGGACGCGCACCTCTTCGGGGTGCTGCTCAGCGGCATCACGGCGTCCACGGTGTTCCTGGCGGCGCTGGCCCTGTTCGCCTCCAGCCAGGTGGCGGTGATCGCGCTGGCGTTCCTGCTGGGCCTGTCCGCCTTCTTCACGGCCCCCGCGCTGAACGCCCGGATGTTCAACGTGGCCGGGGCCGCCCCGACGCTGGCCGGAGCCACCACGACGGCCGCGTTCAACCTGGGCAACACGAGCGGCCCGTGGCTCGGAGGCACGGTGATCGACCTGGACTTCGGCTTCGCCTCCACGGCCTGGGCGGGCGCGGCGATGACGGCCCTGGCCCTGGCGGCGGTGGGCGTGGCGCTGCACCTCCAGCGCGGCGGCGGCGAAGGCGGGACCGGCCGGTCGCGGTCGCGGCTCATCGCGAAGAGCACGACGGCGGGCGCCGGGCGCACGGCGCGAGCCGATTCCGTCCCGTCGACGGGCGCGTGACTCCGTAACTCCGGGCCTACCGAACCGGACTCCGTAGCTCGGGGCCCACCGAACCGGACTCCGTAGCTCGGGGCCCACCGAACCGCTTTCGGCCGCCGCCCGGCCGATACCCGTCGGGTCTGCCGAACAGCAGCCGAAAAGTCGCTACCGACCAGTAGCGAGACGGCCACCCGCCCTTCATCATTGAGCGCGAGCATGACAACCCGTCGTCCGACCGACGCACGGGCCATCGGCAGGTTTCCCACCCAGGAGTCCTCATGCATGCAGGCGCCACCGTCCAGCGCACCGCCGCGACGCTGACCGCGACGCTCGCCCTCGTCGCGATCCCCGTCACTTCGGCCGGAGCGACGGAGATGACGACCCCGGCCCGCACCGCCCCCGCGACGACCGCCACCGCCCGTGCCGCGGACGTCGACTACGCCGCCTGGCGGCGGGACGTCGCGGCGGTCGTCGCCGAGGCGCGGCCCTGGATCGAGGCCCGGACGGGGAGCGCCGGGAGCGAGAAGCAGGCGATCGTCCTCGACATCGACAACACCGCGCTGGAGACGCACTTCCACCCGTTCTGGGCGCTGCCCACGCCCGCCGTCGCGGATGTCCGCGAACTGGCCCGCTACGCCGACTCGCGCGGCGCGGCCGTCTTCTTCGTCACCGCACGGCCGGGCATCATCCACTCGCTCACGGACTGGAACCTGAAGAAGGCCGGCTACCCGGTCGACGGACTCCACGTACGCAGCCTGCCGGACCTCTTCGAGGAGGTCAGCGCGTACAAGACCGAGCAGCGGGCGGAGATCGAGGCGAAGGGCTACAAGATCATCGCCAACATCGGGAACAACACCACCGACATGGTCGGCGGCCACGCCGAGCGCGGCTTCAAGCTCCCGGACTACGACGGCCAGCTTTCCTAGCGAGTCGGCAGCGAGCCGACAGCGAGCCTTTCAGCAGACGGGGCGGCGGGCCGCCGGGGTGGGCTACCCCGGCGCCGGCCGCCCCTTCGGCCTGCGGAGCCCCGCGGCCGTGAGCCGCCGGACCAGCTCCTTCGAGCCGATCTCCCGCGCCCCGGCCCGCACGGCGTCCGCGTAGTGCGCCTGTGGTACGTCGTAGTGGTCGCGCTCGAAGGCGCGCGGCGGGCAGCCGATCGCGGCGGCGAAGGCGTGCAGCTCCTCGAACGAGACATCGCTGACCAGGTGCGACCAGAGGCGGCCGTGTCCGGGCCAGGTGGGCGGGTCGATGTAGAGCGTCACCGCCGCAGCACCTCGCCCAGCGCCCCCACCGGCGCCACCGCCACGGCCGCCTTGGTGCAGACCCAGTGCGGGTCGGGCCCGAGTTCCGGCTCGACGTCCAGGGCGTGCGGCTCGTCCTCCGGCGAGCACGCGGGGCACAGCGGCCACCGCCCGTACCGTTCCAGCAGCGCGTCCTGCACGTCCTGGGCGACCAGACCGGCCACGAACTCCGCACCCTCGGGCCACTGCTCCACCCACCAGCGCCGGTGCGTCACCGCGTCCTCGACCAGCGAGACGATGTCCGCCTCGGCGACGTCGGCCGCCGCCAGGTCGGCCATGACGAGCGCGCGGGCGGTGTGCAGGGCCTGCTCCAGGGGGTTCAACTCCATGCCCCCCATTGTGCGCCCGGGGCGGAAAGGGCCCCGCCAGAGGTCTGCCAGAGGTCTGCCAGAGGCCGCCACAGGTCTGCCAGAGGTAGGGACCAAAGAGGGGTTGACGGACCTCGGGGTTGAAAATATCTTTCAGACGTGACCAGTGACGTGAAGGAAATTTTCAGCAGCGACTCTCCGCCCGCCCCCGCGGCCCTCGCCGCCAAGGTCCGGACCCTCGCTCCCTCCATGACCCGCTCGATGCAGCTGGTCGCCGAAGCCGTGGCGGGCGACCCGGCCGGCTGCGCCGCCCTCACCGTCACCGGTCTCGCCGAGCGCACCGGCACCAGTGAAGCCACCGTCGTCCGCACCGCGCGCCTCCTTGGCTACCCCGGCTACCGGGACCTGCGCCTCGCGCTGGCCGGCCTCGCCGCGCACCAGGAGTCCGGCCGGGCCCCCGCCGTCACCGCCGACATCGCGGTGGACGACCCGATCGCCGACGTGGTCGCCAAGCTCGCCTACGACGAGCAGCAGACCCTCGCCGACACCGCCGCCGGGCTCGACACCGTACAGCTGGGGGCCGCCGTCGCCGCCGCGTCGACCGCCCGCCGCATCGACGTCTACGGCGTCGGGGCGTCCTCCCTCGTCGGCCAGGACCTGGCGCAGAAGCTGCTCCGGATCGGGCTGATCGCCCACGCCCACATGGACCCGCACCTCGCGGTGACCAACGCCGTGCAGCTGCGCAGCGGCGACGTGGCCATCGCGATCACGCACTCCGGCTCCACGGGCGACGTGATCGAGCCGCTGCGGGTCGCCTTCGACCGCGGGGCGACGACGATCGCGATCACCGGGCGGCCCGACGGGCCCGTGTCGCAGTACGCGGACCATGTACTGACCACGTCCACGGCGCGCGAGAGCGAGCTGCGCCCCGCCGCGATGTCGAGCCGGACCAGCCAGCTGCTCGTCGTGGACTGCCTGTTCATAGGCGTCGCACAGCGGACGTACGAGACCGCCGCGCCCGCCCTGGCCGCCTCCTACGAGGCCCTCGCCCACCGCCACACCCCGCGCACCCGCTGACCCGCCCCGGGCACCCGGCCGACCCTCCGGAACGGGCCCCGCACCACCCGTACGCGTACGAGACCGAGCACCCCGAGAAAACCGAGAAAGCTGAGCCGCACCCCATGACCTCCACCACCGACGCCAACCCCGACACCCCTGGCTCCGCCGTTACCTACGGCGAGCTCCGCGCCCAGCTGGCCACTCTCACCACCGAGGCGTTCCGCCCCGAGCTGGCCGAGATCGACCGGCTGGCCACGCAGGAGATCGCCCGGATCATGAACGGCGAGGACGCCACCGTCCCGGCCGCCGTCGCCGAGCGGCTGCCGCAGATCGCCGCCGCCATCGACGCCACCGCCGAGCGCATGGCCCGCGGCGGCCGGCTGATCTACGCGGGCGCGGGCACGGCGGGCCGCCTCGGGGTGCTGGACGCCAGCGAGTGCCCGCCCACCTTCAACACCGACCCGGCCGAGGTCGTCGGCCTGATCGCGGGCGGCCCGTCCGCCATGGTCACCGCCGTCGAGGGCGCGGAGGACAGCAAGGAGCTGGCCGCCGCCGACCTGGACGCGCTGAAGCTGAGCGCCGACGACACCGTGGTCGGGATCTCCGCCTCCGGCCGCACGCCGTACGCGATCGGCGCGGTCGAGCACGCCCGCGCGCAGGGCGCCCTGACCATCGGGCTCTCCTGCAACGCCGGCTCCGCGCTCGGCACCGCCGCCGAACACGGCCTGGAGGTCGTCGTCGGCCCCGAGCTGCTCACCGGCTCGACCCGGCTGAAGGCGGGCACGGCGCAGAAGCTGGTCCTCAACATGATCTCGACGATCACGATGATCCGGCTCGGCAAGACGTACGGGAATCTCATGGTCGACGTGCGCGCTTCCAACGAGAAGCTGCGCGCCCGCTCCCGGCACATCGTCTCCCTGGCTACCGGCGCGTCCGACGCCGCGATCGAGGCCGCCCTCACCGCCACCGACGGCGAGGTCAAGAACGCGATCCTGGTCGTCCTCGGCCAGGTCGACGGCCCCACCGCCGCCCGGCTCCTGACCGAGTCCGACGGCCACCTGCGCGCCGCCCTCGCGGCCGTACGCACCACCTGACCCACCCCCGGGTACCCCGACCCCACCCCCCGCACAGCAAGGCACCGAGCACCATGGCCACAGAAGACAAGAACCGCGCCACCGCCGCCGCGATCCTGCCGCTCGTCGGCGGCGGGGCGAACGTCGCCTCCATCGCCCACTGCATGACCCGACTCCGCCTCGGGCTGCACGACCGGAGCCTCGTCGACGACGAGGCGCTGAAGGCCCTGCCCGCCGTAATGGGCGTCGTCGAGGACGACACGTACCAGATCGTGCTGGGTCCGGGCACGGTCGCCCGGGTCAGCCCGGAGTTCGAGCAGCTGGTCGAGGAGGGCCGCGCGGCCGCCCCGGAACCGACGCCGGGTGACGCCCCCGCCGTCTCGGCCGATGAACTGGC
Organism: Streptomyces sp. NPDC058375; assembly: GCF_042723425.1. Lineage (NCBI taxonomy): Bacteria > Bacillati > Actinomycetota > Actinomycetes > Kitasatosporales > Streptomycetaceae > Streptomyces > Streptomyces sp. NPDC058375. Next base: position 41,444 of record NZ_JBHXJG010000001.1, read on the forward strand.
GGCACAGGGCGCGGCGATCAAGGCACAGCAGAAGGCGAAGAACGCCACCCCGTTCAAGCTGTTCCTGCGGAAGATCGCCAACATCTTCGTGCCGCTGATCCCGGCGCTCATCGGCTGCGGGATCATCGCGGGCCTCAACGGTCTGCTGGTGAACCTGGAGTGGCTGCCGTCCGTGACGCCCGCGCTGGCGGCGATGGCGTCGGGCTTCATGGCGCTGATCGCGGTGTTCGTGGGCTACAACACGGCGAAGGAGTTCGGCGGTACGCCGATCCTGGGCGGTGCGGTGGCGGCGATCATCGTCTTCCCGGGCGTCGCGAACATCGACGCCTTCGGCCAGACGCTCTCGCCCGGCCAGGGCGGTGTGCTCGGCGCGCTGGGCGCGGCGGTCCTCGCCGTGTACGTCGAGAAGTGGTGCCGCCGGTGGGTGCCGGAGGCGCTGGACGTGCTGGTCACGCCGACCCTGACGGTGCTGATCTCCGGCCTGGTGACGATCTTCGGCCTGATGTACGTGGCCGGGGAGATCTCCTCCGCGATCGGCACGTTCGCCGACTGGCTGCTCTCCAACGGCGGCGCGGGCGCGGGCTTCGTGCTCGGCGGCCTGTTCCTCCCCCTCGTCATGCTGGGCCTGCACCAGGCGCTGATCCCCATCCACACCACGCTCATCGAGCAGCAGGGCTACACGGTCCTGCTCCCGATCCTGGCGATGGCTGGGGCGGGCCAGGTGGGCGCGGCGATGGCGGTCTACTTCCGCCTCCCCCGCAACGAGTCGATCCGCCGCACCATCAAGTCGGCGCTCCCGGCGGGCCTGCTGGGCGTCGGCGAACCCCTGATCTACGGCGTCTCCCTCCCCCTCGGCCGCCCGTTCATCACGGCGTGCGTCGGCGGGGCGTTCGGCGGCGGCTTCGTCGGCCTGTTCAACCAGCTCGGCGACACGGTCGGCTCGACGGCCATCGGCCCGTCCGGCTGGGCCCTGTTCCCGCTCCTGGACGGCAACCACGGCCTGGGCTCGACGATCGCGATCTACGCGGGCGGCCTGCTGGTGGGCTACGTCGCCGGCTTCCTGGCCACGTACTTCTTCGGCTTCGGCAAGGACCTGCTGGCCGAGTTCAACGTCTCCCAGGAACCGGCCCCGTCCACCATCGCGGCGACGGGCGGCACGACCCCGGCGACCGCGCCCCCTGCCAAGGGCAGCCCGGACTCCGGCGGCACCGACCCGGGTTCCCCGGCCAAGGCCCCGGCGGGCGTCTGACCACGAGGTAACAGCCGGCGAACGTCCGCGTACACCGCCACTGACGGGACCACCACTGACGCCGCGCACCGGCGCCCGCCCTGCGGACTACGCCGTAGGTACGGCCCGCACAGGACCACCGACCGATCCGCCCCGGGCACCCCGCCGCCTAGCGTCGTCTCCATGCGAATCGGACTGCTCGGCACCGGAAATGTCGCCCGCGCCCTGGCCCACGGCTGGCGCGCCGCAGGGCACGACGTGCTCCTCGGATCGCGCCACCCCGGGGAGCGGACCGGCCTCGGCCTCCCCGTCGCGGGCCTCGACGAGACGGCCGCGCACGCGGAGGTCCTGGTCAACGCGACGCCCGGCGGCGTCTCCGTGGACCTGCTCCGCTCGATCGGGGCCCCGGCGCTGGCCGGCACCCTGCTGATCGACGTCGGGGTCGGCCTCTCCGACGACTTCAGCGCCCTCACCCACCCCAACAGCAGCCTCGGCGAACTGATCCAGGAGGCGTTCCCCCTGACGCCCGTCGTCAAGACGCTCTGCACGATGGACTCGACCACCATGACCGCCCCGGGCGACCTCACCGAGCCCGGCACGGTGTTCCTCTCCGGCGACGACCCCGAGGCCAAGGCCACCACAGGCCGGCTGCTCACGGACCTCGGCTGGCCGGCCTCCTCCCAGCTCGACATCGGCGGCATCACGACCGCCCGCGGCCAGGAGCACTTCGCGTTCCTGTTCATGGGGATCGCGGGCGGGGTGAACTCCCACACCTTCAACATCAAGGTGGTCACCCGGCCGTAGCCCCTCCACCCCTCAGGCAGGGCCGGGGAACTCCTCCGTCAGCAGCTGTACGTCGAACGGGGACGGCACGGTCAGCGGCTTGCCGAACGGCACCGCGTCCGTGTGCTTGTAGGTGCCGTCCTCGTTCGGTTCGGTGAACAGCGTCACCATCAGCCCCCGGGTGTCGAACCGGTCGATCAACAGATACATCGGAACGCCGGCCCGGGCATACGCGCGGTACTTCTTGGTGCGGTCCTCCCGGGCATTGCCGCGCGAGGTGATCTCGACGACGAGCAGCGCCTTTGAGGCGTCCATCGGGTCGCTGGTCCCGGGATCGGCGGCGGCGATCAGCTCGGTGGGCATGACGACCAGATCGGGGACGTACAGCTTGCCGAGCGGCGCGATGTGGATGCCGAGCGTCTGGTAGATCTCCAGATCCTCGGGCAGCGTCGCGTAGAGCCTGCGCTGAACCCGGGCAGCGATCCCGTTGTGGTGTGCGTGCCGCGGCGGTACCAAAACGATCTGCCCCTCGTCGATCTCGGCGCGCCACCCCTCGGGCACGTCCAGCTCACGCCATGTCTGAAGCAGGTAGCCCCACGCGCGCCCATCCGATGCCTGGCCGTTCTCGACAAACGCTGCGGTCATCGCGGATCCCTTCTTCCGTGGCCTTGCCGGAGCAGGCTAGATCGGGGGTTTCACGGCCGCCGGCCGTTCCCTCACAGCGTCCCGCGAACGAGTGGTCGCGCACAGGCAGCACGCCCTTACCGCCCGGTACCCACGACCCAGCCCCAGGAATGAGAACCGGCCCGCCGGTCATACTGGCCCAGGACAGACAGTGGACAGCCCGCACCCTCGGCGCCCGCTCGGGGAGGTGTGGGCCGACCGCCGAGGGGCACACGACGGTCAGCAGAGATATCCCGGACGTATCGATGAACCGTCGCGCGAACGAGCCAGGCGACCTTCGCGAAAGGAGCCACACATGAGCGACTCCCTCTGGGGCTACCAGCCGGCGAGCGGTCACACCGCGGGCGCCGACCTGACCGGATATGCGGTCGAGGCGACCGACGGCAGTATCGGAAAGGTCGACAAGCACTCCGAGGAGGTGGGTTCGGCCTATCTGCTCGTCGACACCGGAGTCTGGATCTTCGGCAAGCACGTCCTGCTGCCCGCGGGCACGGTGAAGCGCATCGACGCCGAGGACCGGAAGGTCTACGTCGACCTCACCAAGGAACAGGTCAAGGACTCCCCGGAGTTCGACCGCCACCAGCAGACCGAGGACCCGACCTACCACGAGCAACTGAGCGCGCACTACATGGCCTACCGCGTCATGTGACGCGGTGCGCGCCCCCTCGACGGCGGCGGGCCCGACCCCGAGGAGGGGCCGGCCCCGCCGCCCCACGTGCGGGCGCACGGGTGGGCGGGCGTATGGACGGCGGCCCTCAGACCACCAGGTCCGACCAGAACGGCACCCGGTCACCGGCCGCCGGCTCCGGCCACCCCTCCCCCGGATCCCGGTCCCCGAACTCCTGCTCCACCCACTCCGCCAGGTCCCGCCCGTAGTGGATGGTGTCGGCCCCGACGACGGAGAGCACGGGCCTCCCGTACGCCGTCCCGCTCACACTTGTCCCTGTCCCGACCCCCGCGCCCCGCGCCGCCAGGTACCGGTGCGAGTAGAGCGGGATCAGCTTCGGTACGGAGGCGAGTGCGGCCCGCGCCACCGCGACGGCCTCCGCCGGGTCCGCCGGGCGCGGCCCCCAGCGGCCGCCGGGGAGCCACCAGCCCCTCTCCACCGAGAACAGCAGTCCCTCCACCGGCCACGCCAACCGCTCCCGGATCAGGGCCGGGTCGCCGTCCCGCCAGTCGTTCCACGGGTTCCGCGGAGACTCGCCCTCCTCCGGCGGGGCCGCCCGGCCCACCGGCAGCCCGGCCGCCAGGAAGCCCCGGTGGTCGTCGGCGAAGACGATGCCGTACGCCGCCTCGATCCGGTCGAACTCCGCGTCGCTCAGGCCGGGCCGCAGCTCGCACACGCCCAGCTCCGCCAGACGGCGCGCCGCCCGCACTCCCTCGTCACCGGTCATCGGGGCAGCGTAGCGACCGCACCCCGCCCGGCGAGCGGGGGGCAGCCGGTCGCGCCGCCCGTCCGCACCCCTGCCGGCCTCAACGCGGCAGCTGCCCCTCCCTGTTGATCTCCGTCACCCGGGCCCGCAGCACCACGCCCGGCGACGCCGGCCGCACCGCCTCCGGCGGGCAGTCCCACTCCGGCCCGCCGCCGGGCGGCCGCAGCCGCACGTCCGGCCCCGACCGGCCCGTCACCCGGCCCACCCGCCCGTCCCGCGCGTCCACGGCGAACGCGCCCTCCTCGGGCGCACCCGGCACACATCCCTCACCCGTCATGACCGCTCTCCTTCTCCGCCAGCACCTCGCACAGCCGCAACGCGGTGTCGATGTTGCAGCGGCCCAGATCGACCAGGGGCGCCGGTTCGTCGCCCGCGCACGAGACCGGGTCGATCCGCAGGGACGGCAGCTTCACCCCGAACTCGGCGAGCCCTTCCCTCAGCTGCTCCACGGCGTCCTCCGCCGTCCGTACCCGCTCCGCCGCCGCCTTGCGCCGCTCCATCGCTTCCATGCCACACACCTTCCACTCTGCGTGATGGGCATGCATACCCAGCGTGTTCAACGCGCAGTTGACCCGGAAGAGGCGCCTACCGGGGCTCCACCACCCGCCAGGCCCCCGGAACCTCCTCTGGGAGCGCTCTCAGCACTGTCGGTGCCCGGCGCTAGGCTGTAGACGAGCCGGCGGCCCGCGTATCGCCGCCCCGTCGACAAGGAGCGACCGCCTTGACCGAGCAGTCCCCCGGATCCCGGCCCACCCTGGAAGCCGTCGCGGCCCGCGCGGGGGTGTCGCGGGCCACCGCCTCGCGGGTGGTCAACGGGGGCGACGGCGTCCGCAAGCCGCTCGTGGACAAGGTGCTCAAGGCCGTCGACGAGCTGGGGTACATCCCGAACCACGCGGCGCGGACCCTCGTCACGCGGCGCACCGGCGCGGTGGCCGTCGTCATAGCCGAGCCGGAGACCCGGTTCTTCTCGGACCCCTTCTTCTCCCAGCAGATCCGGGGTATCAGCAAGGAGCTCACCGCCCACGACACCCAGCTCGTCCTGCTGCTGGTGGAGGGCCCCGGGGACTTCGACCGGATCGCCCGCTATCTGTCCGGCGGGCACGTCGACGGGGCGCTCGCGTTCTCGCTGCACACCGACGACCCGGTGCCCGCGATCACCCGGCGGGCGGGCATCCCGGCGGTCTACGGCGGCCGCCCCAGCTGGACCGCCGACCCGGGTGACCAGGCCGTTCCGTACGTCGACGCGGACAACCGGGGCGGGGCGCGGCTGGCCGTGCAGTATCTGAAGGACCTCGGGCGGCAGCGCATCGCGCACATCGGTGGCCCCGCCGACCAGACCTCGGCGATGGACCGGCTGGACGGCTACCGGGACGTGCTGCTGGACGTGGACCCGACGCTCGTCGCCGACGGGGCGTTCACCGTGGAGAGCGGGGCGCGGGCGATGGCCGAGCTGCTGGAGCGGCGGCCCGACCTGGACGCGGTGTTCGTCGCCAACGACCTGATGGCCTCGGGCGCGCTGCGGGTCCTGCGCGAGCGGGGGATACCCGTGCCGGAGCAGGTGGCGCTGGTGGGGTTCGACGACATGGACTCGGTGGCCTCGGAGACCGATCCGCCGCTGACGACCGTCGGCCAGGAGATCGAGGGGCAGGGGCGGCTGATGGCCCGGCTGCTGCTGCGCGCCCTGGACCGGGAGCGTACGGGCAGCGGCGAGGTCCCGGAGTCGGTGATCACCCCGACCACCCTGGTGCGCCGCGCCTCGGCCTGAGGGGCGGGGACGCGGCCCGAGAAGCCGACCGGCTCCGGGCATGAGTACGGCGGGCCGCCGCCCTGAGGAGCCGGAGACCCGCCGCACCGATCGTGCCCGTACATCAGCGTTCTACGCGTACGGGATGTCGCCCCGCACAGGACCTACACGTACGGGATCCGCAGCACCGCCGCGTCCGTACCGGTCTGCACCTGGGACGTGCCGCTGCCGAGCGCGTTCCAGATCTCCAGCCGGACCGTGCCGTTCTTCAGCTCGCCCAGGCTGCCGGTGGCCGCCTTGACGCCCGCCGCCTGCGTGTACTCCTCCCACCCGTTCACCGGGTCGGTCGCGAAGTAGCGGAAGGTCTCGGCCCGGTCGAACGTGCCGTCGCCGGTCAGGTCGTAGCTGACCCGGACCTGCGGGGCGAGCCCGACCTTGGTGCCCGCGTCCACCCGGAGGCGGAACGCGGTGGCGGCCCCGGCGGATACCTTGCCGTTGACCTTCTTCACCTCGTAGACGGTCGGGCGGTACGGGGTGCCGTCCCGGTTGACGCCGTCGGCCGAGGCGATGGTGTCCGCGCCCGCCGGATCGGTGGTGGCGGTGGTGAGGACGCCGCCGGTCTTGAGGCGGAAGGTGTTCCCGGTGCCCGGCTCCCCGGGCTCCTCCGGGTCGGGGTCGGGGTCGGTGCCGCCGGGGCCGGTGCTCGTGGCCGTCGAACGGGCGGGCACGGACAGGGTCTTGCCGTCGGAGAAGGTCACCGTACGGGCGCTGGAGCCGTGGTTGTGCGCGGTGTAGGTGCGCGTCCCGTTCTTGGAGAACACGGCGGAGGTGGGGATGTCGCCGCTGACCGTCATGTCGGGGGCGCCCACCGCCGCGAGGGTGTTGATCCAGTGGTAGGTGTGCGCCTTGGACTCACCCTGCTCCGGCTCGTAATTCCCGTTCACCCCGTCCCACTTGGCCTTCGCGGCCGCCGGGTCGGAGAGCGACTCGAACTCCCAGAGCAGGTCGCGCCACTCCTGGGCGGGCCCGCCGTTCTCGCGCTCCATCTCGGCGATGTTCCGCTTGATGGCGGCCTTCTCACGGGCCAGGTGCAGCGAACCGCCGGTCACCGGAAGGACGTTGATGCCGTGGATCTCCTCCGGGTTGGCGGTCCACCAGGTGGAGTACGCGCCACCGCTGCCCCAGACCATGCCGACCGTGTCATGGCCGAAGGAGCCGGGGAAGACCTGCTGGTCGGCGTCGAACCAGTATTGGGTGATCGCCTCGGACTCGGTCGTCAGCAGGTAGCTGCCGAGGTCGCGGAGGGAGTTGTCGCCCATGGCCGAGCCGAAGAGCACCAGGGCGGCGCTGAGGTTGATGGACTCCGAGGAGGACTCCTGGTTGTTGCCCGCCGCGAAGCCCTGGTGGCCGGAGGCCCAGCTGTGGCCCGCGTAGACGTCGAAGCCGCGCAGGAAGGGGTAGGCGGAGTCGGTGCGGCTGGCGTTGGCGGTGTCACGGATGAGGTGCTTGATCATCGTGCCCCAGGCCGAGTCGGCCGCCCAGGCCTGGTCGTACTGGGCGATGATCGCCGCCGCGTAGACGTAGTAGCTGTAGTGGAAGTGGTGGTCGTTGAGCTCGGTGTCGCTGCCGTACGAGGCCGGGTAGCCGGTGAGGGTCTTCCAGTCCTTGTCGTAGCTGAACTCACTGGCCCCGCCCGCCGTGAACCACTCCTGGAGCCGGCCCTTCATCAGGCCGAGGAGCTTGTCGCGGGTGGCGGTCTGGCCGATCTGGTCGGCGACGGGCACCAGCTGGGCGAGGCGGCCGAGCGCCTTGCCGGTCCAGTAGGTGTCCGAGGCCCCGGAGAAGGGGTCGGAGGCGTTCGCGACCTCGTTGAGATAGCCGGTCAGCCGGGCCTTGTCGACGCCGCTGGAGGCGGGCAGCGCGGGCACGACGCCGTTGTTCTTCTGGCTGGTGGTGAAGGTGGCTGACTCGCGCACCTTCATCGTGCCGCGCGGCGAGACGTACGTGTACGGGGTCAGCGCGTCGGAGGTGTGCAGCCACTGGTGGCGGTAGAGGGCCTGGAGCGTGCCGCGCTCGGTGCCCTCCTTGGCCTCGGTGGTCAGGCTGTAGGTCGCCCGCACGTTGCCGCCGGTGGTCTGCCAGGCCACCTGCGAGCCGGTGACGAAGCTGAAGGCGTACTTGCGGTAGGTGGCGAGCGCGTCCGTGGAGGGCAGCACGGCCAGCGAGAAGTAGTCCTTGGAGCCGAGCCCGGCGGTGATCGTGGAACCGGAGACGTTCCAGTCGCTGCCGGTCGGGGCGAAGAGCGCGTAGTGGTGCCCGGCGACGGTGATGCCGAGGACGTTTCCCTGGTCGGAGAAGACGGTGGGCGCGGAGGCGGTCGTGATCCGGGCGTCGCCGCCGGAGCCCTTGGCGTACACGAAGGGCATGCCGTGGCCGATGGTGGCCCGGAAGGTGCGGGAGCCGTCTGCCCAGTAGGGCGTGACTGTCCAGTCGGACCAGGCGTCGGCCTTGGTGTCGGGTGAGTTCAGGCCGGAGAGCCCGACGGTGAGGTCGGCCTTGTGGGCGTACTCGTACTGGCGGCCGTCGCCGACGATCGCGGGCGTGGTCGGATAGCCGACCTCCAGGCCGGAGGCCTTGGCCTGGTACGTGAGCGGGTGACCGTACATGGGGGTGCTGTACGGGTTGTCGCCGTAGCGCTGGAAGGCGAGCGAGGACCACCAGTCGTTCGTCGGGACCGGCTTGTCCCGGGCGGCGGTGGTGAGCTTCGGGGTGACGGGCGCGCCGGTGTTGGTGGTCGGCCCCTGGGTGCCGGCCGGGCGCGCGTCGGTGTAGCTGCCGGCGCCGGCGGGGATGGTGGCGGCGGCAGCGGGGGAAGCGGCGGGGCCCAGGCCCACAGCGGCCACGGCGATCGCGAGGAGCGTCGCGGCCGCGGGTCTGGGGGTGACTCGGGAAACGAGTCCGGAGAGGGAGGTCAGCACGAGCAGCACCTCGATCATGGGGGGCGAAGAGCGCATTCGAGAGCGCTCTCAAGTGCCAAGGAACGTAAAACTCCTGAAACGTGAGTGTCAAGAGAACGCACACAGACGGCAGTTGGGCGGACGTCCGATGTAACCCCAAGCTGTTATGCGTTCGAGTCTTGACGGGGCGGAGGTGGTGGGAGACGCTCCAGACGCAGGTTTTGAGAGCGCTCTCAAGGCGCTCGGTTCATCCCGAAGCCAAGGGAGGCTTCCCATGCCCATCGCCCGAGCCGCCAAGAGAGCCACCGCCCGCCTCGGCGCGGTCGTCCTCGCCGGGGCCCTCCTCGCCGCCTGTGGATCCGGTGACTCGTCGGACTCGTCCGACAGCGCGGGCGGAAAGGTCACGCTCAACGTCGACCTCTTCGGGTCCTTCGGCTTCAAGGAGGCCGGCCTGTACGAGGAGTACCAGAAGCTCAACCCGAACATCACGATCAAGCAGAGCGACACCCAGGACGAGGCGGACTACTGGAAGTCGCTCCAGACCCGGCTCGCGGGCGGCGGCGGTCTGGCGGACGTGCAGGGCGTCGAGGTGGGCCGGATCGCGTCGGTCACCCAGCAGCAGTCCGACAAGTTCCAGGATCTGAAGGAGTTCGGGGCCGACAAGCTCAAGGGCGAGTTCGCCGAGGCCAAGTGGTCGGCGGCGACCACCAAGGACGGCAAGATCCTGGGTCTCGGTACGGACGTCGGCCCGGAGGCGATGTGCTACCGCACGGACCTCTTCAAGGAGGCCGGGCTGCCCACGGACCGCGAGGAGCTCGCCAAGAAGTGGGCCACGTGGGACGGCTACCTGGAGCTGGGCAAGGAGTACAAGAAGAAGGCCCCCGCCAAGAGCGCCTGGCTGGACAGCGTCGGCTCGCTCTACGGGATCATGATCGGCCAGGAGAAGGAGCGCTATTACGACGCCTCCGGCGAGCTGATCTACGACAAGAACCCGGCGGTCAAGGAGGCCTGGGACACCTCCGTGGAGGCTGCCGAGGCGGGCCTGAGCGCCAAGCTCGACCAGTGGTCCCCGCAGTGGAACCAGGCGTTCTCGGCCGGTTCGTTCGCCACGATCCCGTGCCCGGCCTGGATGCTCGGCTACGTCAAGGGCCAGGCCGGCGACGCGGGCAAGGGCAAGTGGGACATCGCCAAGCTGCCCGGTGGTGCGGGCAACTGGGGCGGCTCCTACCTCTCCATCCCGCGTGCGGCCAAGCACAAGGAGGAGGCGTACGAGCTGATCGAGTGGCTGACCGCCCCCGAGCAGCAGGCCAAGGTCTTCCGGAAGCTGGGCAACTTCCCGTCCTCGACCGGCGCCATCGAGACGATCGCGGACGCCAAGGACGACTACTTCTCGGGTGCGCCGATCGGCCAGATCTTCGGTGACGCGGCGAAGGAGTCCCCGGTCCAGGTGCTGGGTGTGCACGACCAGAACGTGATGCAGCAGATCACGAACGCGCTGAGCGAGGTCGAGCGCAAGGGCGTGTCGTCGGACAAGGCGTGGGGGACGGCGAAGAAGGGCGTGGACAACGTGATCGGCTGACCCGCCGGTCCGTACCGTTCCGTTCCTCCCCGCCCTCCCCGGGGCCGGGCCACCGGTGCACACCACGGTGGCCCGGCCCCGCCCCCGTACGCCGCTCCGCCCTCTCCGTAACCAGCCCGCCCCCCGATCCCGAAGGGCCGCACCGTGTCCCTCACCGCCACCGCGAAGGCCGGGCCCCCCAGCCCCGCCGGAACCGGGCCCGGCCCCGACGACGGCCGGGCCGCCGCGCTCCGGCGCACCTGGCGCAAGGCCTCCCCGTACGCCTACATCGCCCCCTTCTTCACGCTCTTCCTGGCCTTCGGCCTCTTCCCGCTCCTCTACACCGCGTTCGTCTCGCTCTACCGGGTCGAGCTGCAGACGAGCGGCGAGATGGAGTGGCGAGGCATCGCCAACTACACGGCGCTGTTCACCGACGAGTTCTTCTGGACCTCGCTGCGCAACACGTTCACGATCGGCGTGCTGTCCACGGTCCCGCAGCTCGCGATGGCACTCGGCCTCGCGCACCTGCTCAACTACAAGCTGCGCGGCCGCACCTTCATCCGCACCGCGATCCTGCTCCCGTACGCGACGTCCGTCGCCGCCGCGACGCTGGTCTTCGCGCAGCTCTTCGGCAAGGACTTCGGGCTGATCAACTACGTGATCGGGCTGGTCGGCTTCGACCCGGTGGACTGGCAGACCGGCACGGTGGCCTCGCAGATCGCGGTGTCGTCGATCGTCGTCTGGCGCTGGACCGGCTACAACGCGCTGATCTACCTGGCGGGCATGCAGTCGATCCCGCACGAGCTGTACGAGGCGGCGGAGATGGACGGGGCGTCGCGCTGGCGCCAGTTCATCCACGTGACCCTGCCCGGCCTGCGCCCCACGATCGTCTTCACGGTGATCATCTCGACGATCGGCGCGACGCAGCTCTTCGGTGAACCGCTGCTGTTCGAGGGATCGATCTCGGGCGGTATCTCGCACCAGTACCAGACCCTCGGCCTGTACATGTACGAGCAGGGCTGGGGCTTCTTCCACCTGGGCCGGGCCGCGGCTATCGCCTGGGTGATGTTCGTCCTGATCGTGGTGCTCGTCGGGGTCAACGCCCTGCTCGTGCGCCGCCGCGCCGCTAAGGAGGCCGGCCGATGACCGCGCTCGCCGCACCGCCGACCGCCCCCGAGAAGGGCGATCCGCCGCAGACCCCGCCGTCGGGCCGGCGCATCGGCAAGGGAGGCGCGGGCCGCACGATGAAGGGCGGCTGGCTCTCCTACCTCATCCTCGGCTTCGCCCTCCTCATCTCGGCGTTCCCGTTCTACTGGACGATCGTCGCGGCCAGCCGGTCCAACGCCGACATGGCGAAGGTCCCGCCGAGCCTGCTGCCGGGCCCGAACCTGATCAAGAACTTCGAGCAGGTCCTCGAAGAGGCGGACATCGGCAAGGCGCTGCTGAACTCGCTGATCGTGTCGGGTTCGATCACGATCGGCACGGTCCTGTGCTGCACGCTGGCCGGATTCGCCTTCGCCAAGCTGAAGTTCAAGGGCCGCAACGCGCTGCTGACGCTGACGATCGGGACGATGATGATCCCGCCGCAGCTCGGCGTGATCCCGCTGTTCATGCTGATCGCCGAGCTCCAGTGGGTGAACCAGCTCCAGGCGGTCATCCTGCCCGGCCTGGTCTCCGCCTTCGGTGTCTTCTTCATGCGCCAGTACCTGGTGCAGTCGCTGCCGGACGAGCTGATCGAGGCGGCCCGGGTCGACGGCGCGTCCACCGCGCGCATCTTCTGGTCGATCGTGATCCCGATCGCGCGGCCGGGGATGGCGGTGCTCGGGATGCTCACGTTCATGACGGCGTGGAACGACTTCTTCTGGCCGATCATCGCGCTCTCCTCGCAGGAGCCGACCGTGCAGGTCGCGCTGCGCCAGCTGGGCGGCGGTTACGTCAACGACCAGTCGGTGATCATGGCCGGCACGCTGCTCGGCACGCTGCCGGTACTGCTGGTCTTCGGCCTGCTGGGCCGGCAGATCGTCGGCGGCATCATGCAGGGCGCGGTGAAGGGCTGACGCCCTGAGCCCCACCGCTGGGCCACCCGTCCCCTCCCCCCTCACTTCCTGGAGTGTCAGTCTCATGACCGCTGTCGATGCCCGCCCGGCGACCGCCGCAGGCACCCTCCCCGAGACCGGTACGGTGCTCCGTTTCCCCACCGCCTTCCGGTGGGGCACGGCCACCGCCGCGTACCAGATCGAGGGCGGGGCCGCCGAGGACGGCCGTACGCCGTCCATCTGGGACACGTTCAGCCGGACGCCCGGGAAGGTGCGCAACGGCGACACCGGTGACATCGCCGCCGACCACCTGCACCGGATGCCGGACGACGTACGCCTGATGAAGGAACTCGGCGTCACGGACTACCGGTTCTCCGTCTCCTGGCCCCGGGTCCAGCCGACCGGCCGGGGCCCGGCGGTGGAGCGGGGCCTCGACTTCTACCGCCGTCTGGTGGACGAGCTGCTGGCGGCCGGCATCAGACCGGTGGCGACGCTCTACCACTGGGACCTGCCGCAGGAGCTGGAGGACACGGGCGGCTGGCCGGAGCGGGACACGGCGCATCGGTTCGCGGAGTACGCGGGCCTGGTGGCGGGGGCGCTGGGCGACCGGGTGTCGACGTGGACGACGCTGAACGAGCCCTGGTGCGCGGCGTTCCTCGGGTACGGGAACGGGGTCCACGCCCCGGGCCGTACGAGCGACCTGGCGGCCCTGCGCGCGGCCCACCACCTGAACCTGGCGCACGGGGCGGGCGCGAGGGTCCTGCGGGACCGCCTCCCGGAGACGGCCGAGATCTCGCTCACCCTGAACCTCCACGCCCTGCGCCCCCTGACCGACACGGCGGCGGACCGGGACGCCGTGCGCCGGATCGACGCGGTGGCGAACCGGATCTTCCTGGACCCGGTGTTCCACGGGAGGCTGCCGGAGGACCTGGTGGCGGACACGGCGGCGGTGACGGACTGGTCGTTCGTGAAGGACGGCGACCTGGAGGTCACGTCGACCCCGATCGACTCGCTGGGCATCAACTACTACTCCCCCAGTGTGGTTTCGGCGGGTACGTCGGAGTCCCCGTCCCCGTGGGCGGGCGCGGAACAGCACGTGGCGTTCACCCCGGCGGAGGGCCCGCGCACGGCGATGGACTGGCCGGTGGACGCGAACGGCCTGTACGAACTGCTGACCCGCCTGCGCGACGAACTCCCGTCCCTGCCGCTGCTGGTGACGGAGAACGGAGCGGCGTACGAGGACTACGCGGACCCGGAGGGCGAGGTCCACGACCCGGAGCGGGTGGCGTACCTGGACGGGCACCTGACGGCGGTGCACCGGGCGATCGCGGACGGGGTGGACGTACGCGGCTACTTCCTGTGGTCGCTGCTGGACAACTTCGAGTGGGCGTACGGCTACAGCAAGCGGTTCGGCATCGTGCACGTGGACTTCGCGTCGCAGCGGCGGACGGTGAAGGACAGCGCGCGGTGGTACGCGGGGGTCATCGGGCGGGGCGGGCTGGAGCGGAGCTGATCCCCCTCGTTCACTGAAGGGCCCCCGGGTGCGTGCGCCTCGGGGCCCTTCGGCGTGCGCGACCCGGGGCCCTTCGGCGGGCGCGTCCCGGGGCCATTCGGCATGAGCACCCCAGGGCACTTCGGCTTGGGCGCCCGGGGGCCCTTCGGGGTGCGCGCCCGGGGGTCCTTCGGCGTGCGCGCCCGGGGGCCCTTCGGCGTGCGCGCCCGGGGGCCCTTCGGCGTGCGCGACCGCTGATTCTCCAGGATTCAACCGGACGCCTGACGCCCGATTCCTCCCGGATGCGGCTGGGCGGCTTTCGGCCGGATGGAAGATCGGGGATGCGCGGGAGGCGAGCGGTTGGCGGCAGCGATGAGCAACAGGGCCCCCGGGTGACCGAGAGCCCGTCCCGCCCCGGTGAACCGAGGTTGATGCCTGCCGGACTCCGCGGAAGGGCACACACCGCCCCCGTACGGCGACCGTGCGGGCAACCGCTTTCACTCCCCGAAGCAACATGGCGCGAATGCACCCCACGCGACAGGTGCCGCGAGACACGCCCCTTGACGACCGCCCAACCCTCGTCCGTATGGTCTAGACCAAGCAGCGAGGGCGGCCGGCCCCGTCGATCACGCACCGGCCCCAGCCTCGCTTCCCGCCCCCACCTCCAGGCGCGCACCGCCCCGCACGATCAACGGATTCCCCCCATCGCCCCAGGTGCCCGACGAGCCGCGCGGGTCCACCCATGCACGTTTTCCCACCCCCACAGACATCACGGGAGACCGCACATGAGCAGCCACACCGTAGAACCGAGCCTGTCCCCGACCGATGAAAGTCCTGAATCCTCACTGGCAGAGCCCCAGTTGGAGCAAGCTGCCCGCCCTCCCGGCTCCCGGTTCCCTCTCCGACTCGCCGAGCTGGTCGACACCCACGCCCTCACCCTGCTGAGGGCGACGGTCGGCATCGTCTTCGTCGGCTTCGGCATGCTGAAGCTGTTCCCCTCGGCCAGCCCCGCCGAGCAGGTGGCCATCGACGCGGCCACGAAGATGACCCTGGGCCTCGTACCGGAGACAGTGCTGCTGCTCTCCCTCGCGGCGCTCGAAACAGCCATCGGCATCGGCCTGATCGTCGGCCGCCGCCTGCTGCGCCCCGCGCTCGTCGCGTTCTTCCTGCATATGGGAGGCGTGTTCTCGACCCTCTTCCTCCTCCCCGACGCGATGTGGCAACCCCACTCGCCGGCCCCGACGATGGAGGGGCAGTACGTCGTCAAGAACGTGGTCCTGGTGGCGGTGTGCCTGGTCGTGGCCGCGAACGAGTGGAGTCACGGGGCCCGCCGCGGGTCACGAGGACGGTGACCGGCACAGCCGGCGGAACAGGCGACCTACGGATTCGACGCCGCCCGAAGCAGGCGCAGTTGACCGATCTCGGCGACGTTCTTCATCAGCTCGGCGTTCAGCCAGGCGGCCGCGTGTCCGATGGTGTTGTCCGGCGAGGTCTGCCACGGCAGCGTGGAGACGGCGTCAAGATCGACGTCGGTGAGTTCGTCGAGGACAGCCAGCCACTGGGTACGCAGATCCTGAAGCCAGGCGACAGCCGCCGGCCCGTTGCCCGGCCACGTGACGTCGGTACGCTCCCGGGGCGTCCGGCCTCGTAGGTGAGCGATGGCGGTACTCCACCACCAGCCGATATGCCAGCTCACCCAGCCGATGGTGGGAACAGGGACGGGGTCGGGCTCGGTCTCGGCCCAGTCCGGCAGCCAGTTTCCGGCGGGATCCGGACGCACGGTCCACGACAGATCAGCAGGTTCCCACAGGAAGTCATCGGCCCCGAGCCGCTCCAGGTGGTAGTCGAACAGTGACCAGGTCATGTCGAACTGCCAGCGCAGCAGCTCGCAGCGGGGATTGCTCATCCTTCGATCCTCGCATTCGGTCACGTAATCCGCTGAAAATCCGGCGCAGTTCAACACCGCTTTCATGGAACGGATTCGCTGAAACAGAACCTGGACATGCGCAGGATCATTTCAGGATGGAGCCGCCCCTAACGTCGTCGATGTCAGCACGGAGCACCGCAGTCGACCGCCGTTGGAGTTCATGATGCGCTCGCGTCTCGCCACCCGTTCCGCCCGTCTCGTCCTGGCCGCCGCCGTCGTGACAGCCCTCGCCGCGACCACGGCCTGCGGCCCCGAGGACCCCGCGGAGAACGGTGCCCCCGCAGCCCCCTCCGCTTCCGCTTCCTCCACCGGTGACGGCAAGAGCGAGACTCCGTCGGGCGACAACGCCTCCGCCAGTGAGAGCGCGTCGGCCGGAAGCTCCAAGAGCGGCGGCTCCACGTCCGGTGACAAGGGAGAATCCACCGGCGGCGACAAGAGCGGCTACGGCCAGTCCTGCGGCACCAACGACCTGGACTTCACGGTCACCTGGGAAGCCCAGCCGATCAGCCACTACCTCGTCACCGCCAAGGCCAAGTCCGGCATCACCTGCTACCTGGACGTCAACACCCCGAGCGTCTCCTTCGGTTCGGGCGCAGACGGCGTGGCCTCGCCCGTCGGCCAGGGCGGCGAGGACCCGATCAAGCTCTCCGGCTCCTCGGTCGCGTACGCCGGGATCGACGCCAAGACCACCGAGGGCGACGGCGGCAAGAAGTTCGAGAGCGTCATCATCGCCACCTCCGAGGACGACCCGAACCCGGCCCAGGTCGAGCTGCCCGACGCCCCCACGGTGGACAAGCCGATCGTCACGAACTGGTCGACCAAGCGCGACGAGGTCATCCCGCGCGTCATCTGACCGCCCGCCCCGTCACCGTAGGACCGGCGCACTCCGCACCACCGCGCCGACGATGCGAGAAGGCCCGGGTGCGCCGCACGACGAAGGCGCCCGGCGGGCCTCTCCCGCACGTGGGGGAACCCCCACCGAGGCGAGGTACGGCCCACCCACGCGAACCGCCAAGAAGCCGACGAGGTTCGATGGCTTCGTGATGGGACGAGAGCGCGCGCGAAAGAGACAACCTCCTTTCGGCATCCCGAAAGGCATCGTCCTGCTGGCGACACCGGAGGGCTGGCGCCACAGCATCCTCACGGAGGAAGGCGGAACGCTCTGCGGACGCCTTGCCGACGTGCCGGCCGACGCCACCCCGGCCGAGGCGCGGGCCGCCGTGGCCGCCATGGTGGTGAGCCTGGCACGCGACCTCCACGCAGCAGACGTCGACGTGACCTGGGATCCGCCTCGGGATCCCGGCTCCTGGTCAGCCCGAGTCACTGTTGCGTCGATCGCGCCGGGTACCTGAATCCGGGCAAAGGCTCGGACCACAGCGGACTCGCGCAGGTCGCCGACCGACTTCAGGATGCGGGGTCGAGCGCTGCTGTCAGCCGCGTCCGCCAGAGCCTGTGGCCATAACCATGTTCTGCGCGATCTCGTGGACAAAGCCGGTCTCCGCGCGTGCGGGGATTCTTAGCTCCACGCCTTCAGCGGAAGCTGCCCCCTGCCTGGCCGGATGACTTCGCGCTGGTCCCGGAGCCAGACGTGCTGGCCCCGGTCGGTGACGGTCAGCCCGAACTGCCCGGGACCGGGCCGCCCCACCGCCTCGTACTCCCACCAGGTCTGCTCGATCTCCTCCCACAGAAACCCGGGCCCGTACTGCCACACCTCCTCCCCGGTAACAGCCGTCGCCGCACTCCCGTTCTCACGAGTCACCCACACCTGAACACCCTCGTCGGTGTCCTGGTGGATGAGCCGGACACCGGGCAGCCGCGCCCCCGCGAACAGGGCGAACCCGAGATCCAGGAGCCGGGCGGGGTCCAGGCCGGCCGCCCGGGCCCGCCCCTTTCCCCCAACCTCGTGGAGATCGGGGACGCGGTGGGCGCGCATCGGCATGTACGTCGCCCCGCCACAGAACGGGCCCACGGCAGTTCCGTCGTCCTGAACCCGAAGCTGAACCAAGGCCCCGGACCAGAACTCCCGGGCCAGCGGGGCCACGATGATGTCGCCGGGCCGGACCTGCCGCAGCAGCGTGTGCGGGACGTACCGCAACGCGCAGGTGGCGATCAGGCGGTCGACCAGGCCGAGGCCGGGCCAGGGCTGTTCGCCGTCCCCGACCCGCAACTGCGGCCGATACCCCGCCTGGGCGAGAGCTTCGGCGGCCTGCCGGGCCACGGCCGGATCCAGCTCCACGCTGTGGACCAGATCATCACCGAGCCGCTCGCAGAGCAACGCGGCGACGTACCCCGTGCCAGTGCCGATCTCCAGCACCCGCATCCCGTCCCGGACGTCGAGGAGCCCGAGCATCCGGGCCACCATCGAGGGCATCGAGTTCGACGACGTCGCGATGCCCGGCCCGCCCTCGGCCCCGTCGTCGAGCTGCGTGACGACCGGCTCATCACTGTTCACCAACGCCAGCCAGGCATCCGTCCCCACCACCGGCTCACACCGGTCCGGCAACTGCCGCCAGACAGCGGACGGGACGAACCGGCTGCGCGGAACAGCCTCGAACACCCGCCGCCAACGACCCGTGAGCAACCCGCGATCAGCGAGACCCCGCACCAGATCCGGGTACGTCGGTGCCTGCGGTGTCCCGCTCACGACTGCGGGATGAACTGGGGGCGGCTGCCGTCCGGCGACGGCTTCGGCTCCTGCGGCGGCGTCCACGGCTTGTCCGACGGCGGCCCACCATGCTTACCAGCCTCAACCTGCACGAAGTTGATCGTCATCATCCATCTCCTGTGCTCGAAGCAACTGACTGATTCACCGGGCAGTGAAGCCGGTAAATTCCGTACGGCGGGAACAGATCAACCCGGCGCGGACAACCACCCTCCGCACACGCCCGACACAACAGATCCCGCCCAAAGGACGTGAGCCGCACGGCGGTCACCGGCACACGCCAACACGCCTCACACATACGGACATCCGTCACCGACAAGGCGACGCTCATCCGGCATCCTGGAGCGCGGTCGCCACGACGTGACACGGGCAGGTACACCCCGGCAGCCGGCACAGGGCATGCACCTCGGCCAGGTCCGTCACCAGGGCACTCCGGCAGACAAGACTGCACGGACCATCCGATCCCGCCGACAAGGCGTCCACGGCAACGACCGGCCTTCCGGCCTCCTCGGCGGCGGTGACCGGATCACCCCGCCACAACAACGTCACCCCACGATCGACGCAGTGGATCCCCGTCTCGTCCTGGACCGAAAGGTCGTGCGCCTCCCCGTCCACGAAACACCTCATCCGCGCCGCGCCTCCCGCCAAGCACGACCCAAACCCACAGCCGTCGGACAGCAAACCCCCGCACGACAGACCGCGCAGAACTGGGTATGCCCGAGCCACATCCTGTACGTGGCGTCGCCGCTCCCGCGCCGGCTGTTCCTCGTGTGACTTGCCCCGGCATGCGGCCGGGCGATGCGTAGTTTTCCCACGGGCACAGGATTGGTCATCCGGGTCTCCTCAACTACCTGTCTGGCGCGGACGGGTAGAGCATGGATGTCAGGACGACACGTAACTGCTACGGCGTGTAGCGGCGCGCACGGTTCAGACGGCTCCGACCCAGTGGGCGAAGTGCGTCAGACTCTCGGCGTCAGAGCGATGGAAGCGGCGCAGGTTCCGGGCGACCTCGCGTGTCCACGGGTGCTCGCGGGTGTGCTGGGGGGCCGCGGCACGCGCCATCCTGAGGCTGGTAAACGCCTCTACAGGGCGGCCTGCCCAATCCTGTGCCCTGGCAAGTTCAATGTAGAACCCGCTGCGGCGCTCGGCCGACAGACCGATGCCCGGTGTCCATGCGGCAGCAGCGCGGAGGGCCCGGTCTGCGTGGTCAGGTCCAAGGCTGACCGCGACGGACACTTCGTGGATACGGACACTTTCGGCCCCGAAAGCCGTGCCCAGGTAACAGCCTTCCCGGCCGACTTGTTCGCTCAACTGCCGCGCGTGAACCAGGTGGATATCGGCCGCGGCAGCGTTACGGGCACGACTCGCGAGCACTGCGGCCCGCATGTGAAGTGCGCCGCGAGCGGCTGCCTGCGTGCGCCCGTCCGGTGGCGGGGCCGCGTCGATGGCCCGCTCCAGAGCTACCAGACCGGCTGCATGGGCGCGAGCCGCGAAGAACGTCTCGGCGCGAACGTACGAGGCGGTCGCCTGGACGAGGGGGTCGTCTGCTCGATCGGCTGCCCAACGCATCAGGTCGATGAGCCGCGCGGAGAGGTCGTGTGCCCCGTGCTTGAAGGCGACTGCATCTGCGGTTCGAGCAGCAGAGGCCAGCATCCGCGCGGCATTCTGGTGTTCGGCCCCAGGCGCTGTGTGGACGTACCGAATCGCATCGGTCAGCAACCCAGGGATGACGGTGGCGATCCGGCCGTACTGGGCCGCGAGACGCCAGCCCTCCGCCTTGGTGATCTCATCGGCCACTTCTTCCGGTCTACGTGTCGGCGGCCCAAGCGCAAGGTCGTACCCGGCGATCGCTTCCGACAGGGCCGGCAGCGCCCGATGGACACGCCTCTCCGTGCCCACGTGATCGGCGCGCAGACGCGCGACATCCACCTCCAGGGCATCCGCGATCGCTTCGAGCACCTCATCGCTGGGCCGACGGGCGCCTCGCTCAATGGCCCGAACCATGGCGTAGGACACGTGGGAGGCCGCCGCAAGTGCGGTCTGGGTGTACCGGCGTGCACGACGGCATGCGGCGATCCGTCTGCCGATCTCCTGCGGACTGTCGGAGGACACCCACTGACCGTACGCGGGGGATGACTCTAAGGAAGCTGATTCCCTCTAGTTCCCTGCGATATCGGTGAGTTCCGTAAGCGACTGGACCACCCAATCGGCAGTCACGCGAACGTGATCGTCGCCGCCCCAGAGGTGTCCCCAGGGCCCCCGGCGAATGTGCGCAGTACGCAGTCCGGCCCTGACGGCAGGGAACGTGTCGTTCGCAGGGTGATCGCCGACATACACGGTTTCCCGCGCGGGGGCACCGGACGCATCCAAAACTTTCGCGAAGAACTCCCCCGAGGGCTTGGCGCAACCCCACTCCTCGGATGTCGCGACGAGATCGGCGGGCAGGTCGAGCGCCCGGAGCAACTCGCCGGCGCGCACGGTCTGGTTACCTGCGATCACGACGCGCATCCCGAGTCGGCGAAGCTCCGCGAGTGCGGGCCGGACGTCTTCGTACAGGTCGCTCTCATCAAGGTACTCACCACGTCCGGCTGCCTCACGGGCGACGTACTCGGCCCGAATGTCGATACCCGGCTTCACTAGCTTCAGCGCTTCGGAGTTGTCGAGCCCCTGGGCTGTCACGGCACCGACAAGAGCGGACAGCGTGTGTCGGGGCGTGCCGAGCCAGTCGGCCCAGGACCCCCAGTAGCGGTCGTCGCGGACGAGAGTCTCACCGATGTCGAACACGAACGTCTTCACACATCGAGCCTAGGGTCGATGACGACCGTCGCGCCATCTTCCCGGCCAGAGACTGAACTCAGTGGGAATCAAGGGGACACAGGTCACCGGGTCGACCGGTAGCTTACGGAGGGTGCTGGTGAGCGAGGAAGTTTGACGGCGCGCAACGCCTGAAGGCATCCGGTATGCGATCCGCCTCGCCGAGGCGTGAGAGGAGGGCGTCGTGTCCGACGACCTGTCTGCGGTGGGCCGCTTTCTGTACGAGGCGGGCACGCTCAAGCAGACGCGGCGCACCGGCTGGTGGATGGCCGGCGTCCGTGACCCCGAGAGCGTTGCCGAGCACTCGTGGCGTACGGCGCTGATCGCCACGATCATCGCGAAGCTGGAGGGGGCCGACCCCGCCCGGGCCGCCTACCTCGCTGTCTGGCACGACACGCAGGAGACCCGTACCGGGGATGTCAACCACCTCGGGAAGAAGTACGCGCCCGCCGGCAACCCACAGGAAGTCACCGCCGACCAGACGGCGGGCATGCCCGAGGTGCTGGCTTCAGCGGTCCGCGAGCTGGTCGCGGAGTACGAGGCGAAGGAGTCGCCGGAGGCGGTCTGCGCCCGGGACGCGGACAAGCTGGAGTGCATGCTCCAAGGCCTCGAATACAAGGCCCAGGGTTACGAGAACGCCCAGCGGTGGATCGACAACAGCCGCGGTCGTCTCGTCACCGATACCGCCAACCGCCTGGCCGGCGAGCTGCTGGCGCAAGGAAGCCTCGACTGGCTGCGTACCGCCTTGGGCGAGAACACGAAGTAGCCCTCACCGAAGCCCGGGGCTCGGGTCCTGAGCCCCTAGCCCCGGGCTTCGGGACGGTCGGGTCACTCTTCCGGGTGTACGTGAACGGGGCTCCGGCCCGAAGCTCAAGACCCGGGACTCGGGTGTCGGGATGCGAGACCCGAGGGTCGAGCGCCTTCCTTAACCGGTAGGGAAAGAAGGGGGGGTTAAGGAAAACCTCCCCACCTCCCCACCCCGTCACGGCCAGCCGGTATGACTAATCGTGACAGCTTGCGGCGCAGCGTGACGGCCGCTTACGGTGCGAGAACTACGAGAACTAAACGACCCCGACACGGTTTCGCAGACCGGGCCGGGGTCTCACCGCAAGATCGACGCCGTAGAAAGGCGATCCCGTGGTTACCCAGCACCATAGCCCTGCCCTGCCCGTCCCCGCAGTCTCCGCCGCGTACCCGATGGCCAACCCCGGCTACGGCAAACGCTCCGCGCCGGAGCAACTCCCCCGCACGCGCCACGACTTCGCCCTCCTCCCCACCCGCGAACGCTACGTCGCCGGATTCGTCGACCACCTCCCCGAAGGCGCGGCGATGAGCGTGAAGCAACTGGCCAAGCAACTCCCGCTCTACGGACAGCAGGCCATCTCCACCGCCCTGAACGCCCTCTCCGTCGCCGGGTATCTGCGGCGCGTCCGGTGCTCGGTCGGCACCGGCGACGAGACCCGGTGGGCCTTCCGCACGTTCTGGTCCCGCACCGCCCGCGACAACGAGTGGTGGAACACCTTCCTCGCGACCGAAAACGCCGCCCAAGCCACAGCACCCGCCGCCGCACCGCAAGCGCCCGCCCCCGACAGCGCCCCGCCGCCACCCTGGCTCCCGGTGGAAGGACCGCCGCTCGCGCAGCCGGAAGACCCGTCGCCTGCCGGACAGGCCCCCGAACCCACCGGCGTACCGCACCAGCGCACCCCACCCCAGGCACCAGCCGCCAAGCCCACGCAACCCACCGGGCCCTCCCCCGCCTACCTCGCCCTGGCCCGCCTCGGCCGCGACGACCACCGCCTCGCCCTCTCCGCCGACGACTGCACCACCCTCGAACCACTCGCCACGCAATGGCTCGACCGAGGCGTCACCATCGACTACCTCACCAACACCCTCACAGCCGGGCTCCCCACCCAAGTCGACTCCCCCGCCGGCCTCCTCCGCCGCCGCCTCATCGACAAACTGCCACCCCACCTGCCAGCCACCCCAAGCACCCCAGCCGACGCACCCGCCCCCACCCACCGCATCCTCGTCGAATGCACCGACTGCGGCCGCCCCGGACCCTCCGAAGCCCTCCCCGACGGCCTCTGCCGCCCCTGCCACCAAACCCACACCACCCCCGCCGACACCCCACCCGGCCCCACCGAAATCGCCGAGATCACCGCCGTGAAAGCCCACATGGCCAACCTCCGCGACCTGCTCAAACCCGTCTGAGCCCCACTACAGCCGAGGTGTTCCCGTCCGCCCAGTCCCCTGTTCCGGGCGGACGGGTGGTCTCTGCCGGTGCGAGGTGACGCGGCTACCCGACCGGCCCCGCCACCCGAAAACCCACCCCGATCCCCGCCAGGTCCTGCTCGTACGCACCATGGCGTCGCGCGCACCTCGCCAGATCCCGGTCGTGGCGGAAGGCCCCGCCCCGCGTGATGTGGCGGTCGAACGCCCAGTCCTCGGTCTCCGGCACCTCGGCGGGCGCGCCGGGGTACGGGGCGTAGAGCGTGGACGTCCACTCGTCGGCGTTACCCGCCATGTCCAGGATCCCGAACGGGCTCGCGCCCTCCGGGAACGAGCCGACCGGCGTCGTCGTGCCGACGCCCAGGTCCACCAGGTTGGCCAGGCCCGTGCGGTACTCCTCGCCCCACGGGAACTCCCGGCCGTCGTCCCCCCGCGCCGCCCGCTCCCACTCGTCCTCGGTGGGCAGGCGTACGACGGCGTCGAGGTGGTCTCCGAGCCACCGGCAGTACGCCGTCGCCTCCCCCCAGGTGACCCCGATGACCGGGTGGTCCGGCGCACTCTGCGGGGCGGGGCGTTCCGTGGCCGCCGCGAAGCGTGACCACTGCTCGACCGTGACCGGTGTACGGGCGATCCGGAACGCCGGGACGTGGATCTGCGCAGCCGGAGCCTCCTTCAGGTACCACTCCGCCGGTACCCCGGTGTCCACGTAACGGCGCGCCACCGTTGGGACTTCCTCGGCGGGGGTACCGCGACGCAGCGTCCCGGCCGGAACGTCGACCCAGTCCACCCCCTCCCCCCTCCCCGCCGCCCTCTCGGCCTGCTCCACCCTCTCCGCCCGCTCCACGCGCTCCTCCTTCTCCGCCTCCGCGGCTTCCTCCGAGGCCGGGCTCATGCCGCCGCCACCACCGTCTTCGCCAGATCCACCGCACCGGCCTCGGCCGCCTCGGGCAGCAGCTCGTACCCCTGCCTCTGGTACAGCGCGATGTTGCGGTGGCTGGCCGCGCCGGTCGACAGGACGATGCGGCCGGCCCCCTCCCCCGCCGACTCCGCCCGGCGCAGCAGCCAGCGGCCCACGCCGAGTCCCCGCAGGTCGGGGGCGACGGCGAGCCGTCCCACGTGCAGGTCCGTGCCGGTGCGGCGGGTGCGGACCATGCCGAGCAGCCGGCCGTCCCGCCAGAGGCCCGTCGCCTGCCAGTCGGCCAGCCAGGCGCGAACGTCGGCCGGTGACTCGTGGAGCGCCGGGATCGCCAGGGTGTCGTTGACGATCGACTCCTCCATCCAGCAGCAGCGTTGCAGCACGGTCACCTCGGCGGCGTCGTCCGGGCCGAGCGGGCGTGCGTACGAGCCGGGGAGCGGGCCCGCGACGGATGCCGTACGCTCCCGCTCGCGCATCGGGGCCAATGCCCTTGCCAGCCGCACCAGTTCTGCCAGCAGCCCTTCTGCCGCGTCCGCATGGCGCGCCTCGGGGGCCAGGCGGTCCCCCTGCATCGCGTCGGCGATCCGCAGGGCGACGGTCGCCCCCAGGGGCACCAGCCGCAGGGTGGTCACCACCTGCTTGGCGTGCTGGACCGCGCGGGTACCGGCCGAGGTGTGGCCGTAGCTGACGAAGCCGACCGGCTTCCAGGCCCACTCGGGGCCCAGGTAGTCGAGGGCGTTCTTCAGCGTCGCCGGCATGCCGTAGTTGTACTCCGGCGTCACGAGGACGAAGCCGTCCGCGCCGTCGACGATCCGACTCCATCGGCGGGTGTGCTCGTGCTGGTGGATACCGGTCGACGGGTGCTCCTCCTCGTCCAGGAAGGGGAGCCCCAGATCGCCGATCGCCAGGGGCACGAGGTCCGCGCCGAGCAGGTCGGCGCTGGGTCCGAGCGTGTCGGTCAGCCACTGCCCGACGCCGGGGCCGAGCGCGTTGGGGCGGGTGCTGCAGACCAGAACGAGGATGCGCAAGCGCTTCGTTGTCATGGAAACGAAATTAGCCGGTAGATTGATTACATGTCAACGAATGAGACGGATTCCCCGGGCGAGACGGAGTCCCCGGTCAAGACGGACTCCCCGGTCGACTGGCTCGCGCCCGACGAGGAGCGCGCCTGGCGGGCGTACCTCCGCATGGTGACCGCCGTCCAGGTCCGCACCGCCCACGACCTGGCCGAACTCGGCCTGTCCGAGCCGGACTACGAGGTGCTCAGCACCCTGTGCGAGCGCGAGGACGGCACCAGCACACTGCACGAACAGGCCGCCAAGATGGGCTGGTCACGCAGCCGCCTGTCCCGGCACGCCTCCCGCATGGAGGCCCGCGAACTCATCCGGCGTGCCCCCGACCCCGCCGACGGCCGGGGCTGCCTCCTCGTCCTGACCCCCACGGGCTGGGACACGCTGCGGGATGCCGCGCCCTCCCATGTCGCTTCCGTGCGCCGCCACTTCGTCGACCGGCTGACCCCCGACGAGCTCGCGGTGCTCGGCCGCATCGCGCAGAAGCTCAGCACCGACCGGGACGGCCTGTAGCGCCGGAACGATGGCGCACAGCCGGGGCACGGTGTCGGGGCGGGAACGGGGCACAGTGCCGGGGCGGGAATCAGGAAGCCGCAGTCAGGACGCCGCAGTCAGGACCTCCATGGCGGTCGAGATGTTCCGAGACAGGTCGATCATGCTGTCCAGCACCAGTCGGTCGTCGGCCCACGCAGCGAACTCTTCCCGTCGCCTCTCCACCGCCTCCCACGTCGGCTCGTCGAAGCCCTCGATCCCCCGGGACCGGCCCTCGAACCGCCGGCGGTGCACCACAGGGTCGGAGCACACCACCTCGATGAACACCACCGGCACGCCACGACGGGATGCCAGCGACCGCCACTGCGCCCGTGCCTCCTCCACAGCGTTGACCGCATCGATGATCACTGTCTGGCCCAGGGCCAGCACGCCGTCCGCGACCGCCTCCGCCACGACATACGCGGCGAGGCCCGTGGGCTGACTACGAGCCACCCCGGCCCGCCGCATCGCGGCCTCGATCGGATCCACCGACACGACGGGAGCGGCCAGCTTCCGCCCCAGTTCCTCGGCGACCGAGCTCTTCCCCGCACCGGGCAGCCCGGCCATCGCGATCAACATCAGCCCACCCTCGCACGGTCGACCGGTGCCGTCAGCCGTGCCCGAGCTGCGGCTCTCACCTCGGCCGTCTCCATCGGATCATCGCGCAGTACGGCGATCCGCCCCAGGACCTCCGCGTTCGATGGTGCCGAGGCGATCCCCAGCAGCCGTGTCGTCTCCTCGCAGTCCCAGAGGGACTCGGTGTACACGGGATCCAGGCCGTCGCGCCCGATGGCGGCCCACGCCTCCAGGTACGCGGTCCGTTCGTAGGAGTGAGGGGTGAACTGCCAGAAGCGCCGCAGGTACGGCAGGGCGTCGGCGGCATCGGCGCCGAACCGGGCCAGACGCCGGGCGGTCCGGTCGGGGCCACACCAGGTCCGCGACGTCCACTGTCCGGCGAGTTCGTCCACAAGCCCCGGAACAGCGTCGGGTCCGGGGTGGTCGGCGAGGACGTCCGCGCCCAACCGGGCCAGCCAGAGGCAGTCGTCCCGTACCCAGCCGTGCGCCGCCGGTACGGCGAGGGCTCCGAGGCGCTCGACAGCGCGCCTGACCAGGGGCAAGGATCGGCGGCCGTCCGGCGTACCCAGCGAGGGGACCAGGGGGATCAACCCCTCAGCAGGCTCTCGGCCGTTCAGCGCACGCAGCGCGTCGATCTTCGTGGTGTTCTCCGTACGGGCGTCGGCGAGCAGGGCGAGCAGTTCCGCGGTGCCGAGCCCGACCGGAGAGGGCCGCGCGACGACAGGGCGGCTCCGGGTCTCGATACCGAACCGGATCCACGGCTCAGGGCCCAACGGAGTCTCCGCCTCCGCGGCGATCCGGACACGTGCGACGTCGCCGAGGTCTTCCCACCACTCCAGCGGCCGGCAGGCCGCCACCGACTCCAGCACACGGACCCAGTGCTCGCCTTCGCGGACGTACGCACGAAGCCCTTCCCTGGCCTCGTCCGATCCGGCGAGAGCGAGGAGCTCCAGTACCTCGCAGGCACGCGAGCACGTGTCCACATCGCTCGCCAGCATGCCCACGACCGGTGCGGGGGACAGCTCCCCGTCCCGGATCAGCCGCGCCAGGTACAGGGCCCGGTCATCGGTCCCGTCCCATCGCCAGTCACGGCGGATCCCGTCGTACACGAATGCGGCGGCCCCTCGTCGGTCCCGGAGCGCCCGCACCGCGCCCCGACCACGTCCACGTTGCAGCAAGCCGTCCATGGAGTCGGGGTGTGCATACGGCGTTTCGTGTTCGTCGCTCATCACACGGCACCCTGCCCGACGCGGGCGGCGGCCCGCCAGCCGATATACGTCGGCCGGTACACCGGTCCGGGGGGGGGGACCGGCCCCGGACTCCTCACCCCGCCCACCTCCCCGTCAGGAACGTCAGCGCGACGAGCGTCGTCACCGGGGCGGCCACGCACAGGTACGCCGTCCTGAACCACGGCCGCCGCAGGCTCAGCGCCGCCAGACCGATCCACAGCGGCCACCACAGCAGCGTCGCGCGCGGGACGGACGTGTACCAGTACGAGGTGCCCAGCGCCCACAGGCTGAGGGCCACGTACACCGCTTCCGGCCAGCGGCGTCGGCGTACCAGCAGCGCCACCAGGGCAAGACCCACCAGCATCGCCGCCAACTCCGCCTGGAACATGAACGCGTAGCCAGTCGACTGCGTGCCGCCGAACGCCCCGGCCCAGGTGTTCGCCCACGCCTCCCAGGGGGTGTGGAACGTGCGGTACCAGCCGCGTTCCTGCGCGTGCTTCCAGGCCATCCAGTCGCCGGTGTGCGCGTGCAGATACCAGCTGTACGCGGCCGGGGGCAGCGCCGGAAGCAGCGTCCAGCCCGCCGCCCGCCAGGTCCGCCGGCCCCCGCCCGCACGGGCGGACAGCAGGAACAGCAGCCCGATCGCCGCCGCGAGGAACAGGCCGCTGACGCGCACCGCCGTCCCCAGCGTCGTCAGTACGGCGGCGAGCGCCCACCGGTGCTTCATCGCCGCGAGCCAGGCGGGCAGGCCGAACGCGAGGAACAGCGCCTCCGTGTAGCCCGCCGCCAGGAACACCGCGCAGGGCGAGAGCAGGAAGAGGACGGCCGTACGGTGGCCCGCCTCGCCCTCCGGCAGATACGCCCGCGCGATACGGGCCAGGGCCAGTACGGCCACCGCGCCCGCGACGAACGAGATCAGCAGCCCGGCCGCCGTCCAGTCCGGCACCACGGTGTGCACGGCACGGAGAAGGACGGGGTAACCCGGGAAGAACGCCTCCCGGTTGTCCCAGCCGCTCGTCCACGGACCCGAACCGGCGGGGAAGTAGCCGTCGCGCGCTATGTGGAGGTAGTGGTTCGCGTCCCAGCGCTGGAACGGCGCGAGGACCGGGGCCGCCTCCCGTGTGCCGGACTGTGCGGGGAACAGCCAGCGGGCGAAGTGGGCCGTGATCCACAGCGAGACGCGCGTCAGGAGGTAGAGCCACAGGACGCTGCGGTCGGCGGGGGTCAGGCGGGCCGCGGCCCGGCGAAGCCGACCGGCGGCCCGGGGCTCGGGCGGAGCGGCGGAGGCGGCCCGCGACTCGGGGGGCGCGGGGCGGGCGGGGGAAAGCGTGGACAACTCAGGCACCTTTCGGGCGCGCCTCGCGGGTGCGTCGGGGCGTGCGGGATCGCCCGGGAAGCCGCCGGGGCACGGAGGAAGGAGAGGTGGGTGAGGAGTCGGGAGAGGGGGCGGGGGCGGGGGAAGGGGTGGACCGTGGAGGGCGGCGAGAGGAGGGCGGGGAACGTGCGTCCACGTCAGGGCATCGACGTGGCCCCATCAGTCGTCGCTGCCGACGTCGACGTCTCTGTCGCCGTCGGTGGCGTGATGGGCGTGGTCGTACTCGTACTCGTCCTCGTGGACAGTCCGCCCGGCGCGGTGGTCCGGGCCGACGTCCCCTCCGTCCCCGCGCTCCCCGGCACCGTGTTGCTTGGCGTCGGCGGCGGCGTCGGCGGCTCCGTCGGCAGCCCCTCCGACGGTACGGGCGACGGGTGGCCGGGCGACGGATAGCCGGGCGACGGGCTCGTGGCCGGGGCGACCGGCCCCGGCCGTACCGGCAGCAGGCCCACCGCGACCGCGCCGCTCCCGCCGACGACCAGGCAGACGCCCACCGCGACCACGGCCATCCGGCGTCGCTGCGCGCGCATTCCGCGTCGGGTGATGCTCGACGCGGCGTCCGGATCGGTCCGGGCCTGCCCGAACTCACCGGCCTCCCGAAACAGGGACCGCAACGGATCCCGCGGGTCAGACATCGGGTCGGACATCGGGTCAGACATCAGGAGCCTCCTCGATGCGGGGGTCCTGCAGACGGTGCGCGAGCGCCGCCCGGCCACGGACCAGATGCGTCTTGATCGTGCTGCCGGAAAGCCCGGTCTCCCCGGCGATCTGCTCGACCGTGAGGTCGCACAGGTAGTGCAGGGTCAGCGTCCGCCGCTGCTGGGCGGGCAGTTCCCGGAGCGCGTCGACCAGCACCACATGGTCCGGATCAGGCGGCGCGACGTGCTCCGCCCCACCGCTCCCCCGGTCCCACGCGTCCGCCGACCGCCGCCGGAAGCGCCAGCGACTCACCGCGAGCCGCCAGGCGACCGTACGGATCCACGCCTCGGGCTGCCCATCGCGCTCCAGCCGGCCGCGCCGGACCCACGCCTTGACGAACGCCTCCTGCACGACGTCCTGCGCCTCCTGGAGGTCGCCGGTCATCACGTACAGCTGGCCCGTGAGACGCGCGACCGCCTGGACGTAGAACTCTTCGAACTCCTCGACGGTCAAATATCGCTCCCGGATCTTTCGCTTCACCGGGTATACGCCCGGCGCGCTCCATCCGGTCGACACCACCCGCCATAAATCCGGGGTGACGGTCGTCACAGGACCTGAACGGCCCAGGAGCCCCCTCGCCCGCGGCGCTCCCCACGCATCTCCCGGAGCTCAAGCCGCGAGACCCGAGCGCTCTTAACAGTGATGGGGTGGATGGGCCAGCAGTCCCACCCGCCCACCCTGGCTGCGAAGTTGACAGTTTGTGATCGAGTTGCGACGCACGGTCGCCAGGCTCTAGCGTGCGGGAAGACCACGACCAGGCAAAAGACGACCCCCACCGGTGCTCCAACACCGACAGGGGTCTAACCACCGAAGATCGATAACATCGAAAAGGCGATCCCCATGGCTGACAGCCAGCTTAGTGACCTCACGCACGCCACACCGCATCCCATGGCCAACCCCGGCTACGGCAAGCGCTCCGCGCCCGGCGAACGCCCCCGCACCGACCGGGACTTCGCCCACCTCCTCCCCCGTGACGCCGCCGTCGCCGCGTACATCGACCGGCTGGCCGACGGCTCCGACATCTCCGTGAAGACGCTGGCCAAGCACCTCCCGTACGGGCAGTGCGCCCTGAGCACCACCCTCAACCGGCTCCAGGACGCGGGACACCTACGGCGCGGCAGCGAGTGCGTGATCACAGATGAGGTCATGTTCTGGGTGACCCGGACCTTCTTCTCCCGCACCGCACGCGAGGACGACTGGTGGAACGCCTACACCCGGGGCGACGCCCCACCGGACGAGCCGCAACGGCCCACCCGCTCGCGGGCGTTCATCCTGCTGGCGGCCCTGGGGCGGACGGCCCCGGCGCTGACGCTGTCCGCCGCCGACTGCGTACGCCTGGAGCCGCAGGTCGGTGAGTGGATCGCCCGGGGCGCGACCGAGGCGGAGCTGCTGCACGCCCTCACCAGCGGGCTGCCGTCTCCCGTCCACTGCGCCGCCCGCCTCGTCGAACGGCGGCTGCGCGACAAGCTGCCGCCCGAGCCGATCCTGCCGGGGCCCCGGACCGTCCTGCGCACCCTCGAATGCGGAGACTGCGGAGTGCCCGGCCCGCCCGAAGCGCTCCTCGGCGGCCTCTGCCGGCCGTGCCGAGGGCCGTCACCCGAGCTCCCGGTGGGCCCGCCGGGAGCCGTGCAGCCGCCCGGCGTACGGGGCCGGATGAACGCGGTCCGGGCGGGGCTCGTTCCTCGATCCGAAAGGACATACCGATGACCGTGCGGCTCGCCCGGAGATCCGACGGGGCACGATGGAGGGGAGGAGGCGACGCCATGACCCCCAGCTCCGCCGATCACGCACCGCACGCCCAGATGTCCGTGGAGGAGTTCGAGCAGATCGCCCGCGCGGCCCCCGAGACCGTGACGCTTGAATTCATCGACGGAAAGCTGGAGGTCAAGCCCGTGCCGGACGGGGATCACGGAACCATCTTCATGTGGCTGCTGCGTCAGTGCATGCAGCATCGCCCCGACCTCGACCTGCACCCCGAACAGGGGCTGATGGTGGAGACGTACCGGCAGGGTCGCGCCCGTCCCGACGGCGTTCTCGCTCCTCGTCGGCACTTTGCCGGACAAGGGGAGTGGGCACCCACCGAGGGCGTCCTGATGACCGTGGAGGTGACCTCCTACGACCACGACACCGATCGTCGCGACCGCACCGAGAAGCCGCACGGATACGCGGCGGCCGGCATTCCGGTGTACCTCCTGATCGATCGCGAGTCCGGAACCCTCCTCGTCCACAGCGAGCCCGACAAGGGCCGCTACCGGCAGCAGCACTCGTACGACTACGGCGACGCGGCCGCCCTCCCCCACCCCGTCGACATCACCCTGGACACCGAGGAACTCAAGGACTACGCCCGCTGATCCGCCGCCCTCGGTCCTGACGCGGTCAGAGGCCGCCGGTGAAGGCGAAGAGGAACGAGAGCGGGTAGAGCACGCCCACAGCTCCCAGGACGAGGCCCGCGAGGCACTGGGTCCGGTTGAACCCGCTGATCAGGCCCAGCACACCGAAGGTGACCGCCAGACTCCCGGCCAGGAGGGCGAACAGGCCGAGGAAGAACGCGGCGACCAGCGCGACGACGCCGAGGCCGAGCGAGACGGGCCCGTAGAGGGTTGCGGGGCTTTCGACGGTTCCGGTTCCGGTTCCCATGTCGCTTCCTCACGTGAAGTGTCAGCGCCGTTCGAGGGCCGGGAACGTCGTTCCCGCAGGTCCCGGCCTTCCCAACGCTCCCATCATGGCATCCGCCGCCGAACCGCCCCGAGCGCCCCTCACCGCACCTCCGCCGTCAACTGCGTCGTCGCCAGTTCGCGGTAGAGGTCGTCCGACACGATCAGCTCCTCGTGCGTCCCCGCCGTGCGGGCCCGGCCCTCCTCCAGGACCACGATGCGGTCCGCGTGCCGGACGGTGGAGAGGCGGTGCGCGATGACCAACACCGTGGTCTGCTCGGCCAGTTCCAGAATCACGTCGCGCAGCGCCTGCTCGTTGACCGCGTCGAGCTGCGAGGTCACCTCGTCGAGGAGGAGCAGCCGGGGGCGGCGCAGCAGGGCGCGGGCGATGGCGATGCGCTGGCGTTCGCCGCCGGAGAGGGTGACGCCCCGGTGGCCGACCGCCGTGTCCAGGCCCTCGGGGAGCCGGTCGACCAGGGCGTCCAGGCGGGTCCGGGCCACCGCCTGCGTCAGCGCCTCCTCCTCGGCGTCCGGGGCGGCGAAGAGGAGGTTCTCCCGCAGCGTCCCGGCCAGGACCGGCGCGTCCTGCTCCACGTACGCGATCGAGGCGCGCAGTTCGGCCAGCGGCCAGTCGCGGATGCCCCGGCCGCCCACCGTGACGGTCCCGGAGTCGTGGTCGTAGAAGCGTTCCAGCAGGCTGAACACCGTCGACTTGCCCGCCCCCGACGGGCCCACCAGCGCCACCATCCCGCCGGCCGGCACGTCGAACGTCACGCCCCGGTGGGCGGGGGCGCGCTCGTCCCCGTACCCGAACGTCACGTCCTGGAAGGTGACGCCCAGCGGTGTGCCTGCCTCCGGTACGCCCACGGGTCCGGCGGAGGGTTCTCCCGGCAGCGACTCCACCTCGTCGATCCGCCGCACGGCGGCCAGGCCGCTCTGGAGGCCCGTCCACCCCTCGACCAGGCCACCGATCGGGCCCATCAGGTAGAAGAGGTAGAGCAGGAACGCGATCAGGGACGAGATCTCCAGCGAGCCCGACGCCGCCCGCGCGCCGCCGACCCCCAGCACCGCCAGGAACGCCAGCTGGATCGACATCGTCATCGTGACCTCGGTGACCGAGGCCCACTTCGCCACCGACACACCCCGGTCGTGCGCGTGCCGCGCCGCCTCCGCGACGGCCGCCGTCTCCCGCTCCTCCGCCCCGCTCGCCTTGACCGTGCGGAACGCCTGGAGCACCCGGTCCAGCGCCGCGCCCATCGCGCCCACAGCCTCCTGTGCGCGGAGCTGCGCGCGCTGAATTCGGGGCATGATCAGGGCGGTTACGGCTCCGATGCCGACGACCACCACCAACGTCACGCCGAGCAGCGTCAGGTCCATGTACGCCATGAGGGCGACCGTTCCCAGCAGCATCAGGACGCTGTTGGCCGATTCGACGAGCCCGCTGGACAGCACCGTACGCAGCAGCGTCGTGTCGCTCGTGACCCGTGACTGGAGGTCGCCGGGCGTCAGCCGGTCCACCGCCGGGACCTTCAACCGCATGATCCGGCCGACCAGTTGGTCACGTGCGCGCAGGACGACGCCCTCTCCCGTACGGGACATGAGGAAGCTCCCGTACGCGGAGAGGCAGGCCCCGGCCAGCACGAGCGCGGTCAGCGCGACGAGCGGAGCGACGGGCGAGCGGCCGTCGGCGAACGTGTCGACCGCGTGCTTCGCCATCAGCGGCATCGCCAGACCCGCCCCGGACCCGGCGAACGAGAGCAGCCCCGCCCGGATCAGGACGCCCCGGTGCGGACGGACCCGGGCCAGGAGCAGACGGAGGGGGGAAGGGCCGCCTGAGGCAGGCGGGGGCGTGAGGGTGGGGGAGGTGGCGGCCGGGGTGGGGCGGGCCTGGTCCGGGGGTGTCTCCGGACCGGGCCGTTCCGTGCTCTCAGGCGGTCTGCCCGCACCCGGACCCGGACCCGCCTGTCCCGCCCCCGCCGTCGTCCCCGCCACCGCGCTCACCCTGAACCCCCTCGCGTACCGTCACCACCATCAAAGGACGCAGATCAGCGGCCTCTGCCTGTTCCCCGACCGTACGTCCTTCCGCCAGCACCCAGGCGTGCGGGGAGAACGGCGGGGTCGCCCACACCCCCGCGCACCAGTCGGGCCAGACGCCGGACATCCGGCACGCCAGGGCGACGGCCACCGAGCGGGGCAGGCAGCCGTAACGGCTCGCGCAGCGGCGGCTGGTGGAGACGACCGCCTCCAGCACCTCCAGCGTCTGCGCGTACGAGGCCGGGCGCGCCCCCCGGGCACACCCGGCCAGCACCCGGCGCAGCCGCCCGGGCTTGAGCCGGGCCAGGACGAACGCCGCGGCGATGGCCGTACGCAGCCGCACCCCGCCCGCTCCCGAGCCCCGGCGGGGCATCGTCATCTCGGTGGTCATGGGCGCAGGATCTTCGCCTCGACGAGCTGGCGGGTCAGCTCCGCGACGTCCGACTCGGCCTCGGCCCGCTCGACGTCGAACTCGGCGACGATCCGCTCCACGGCGATCTCGGGCGCGTGCCCCGCGGCGAGGGTGTCGACGACGATGACGCTCGTGTCGTTCAACTGCCAGTAGCTGCCGTCCTTCTCGTCGAGGAGGACGCCGCCGTACTCGGTGGTCGTGACGGCGATGCCTTTTCTGAGCTTCACAGGGTTGCCTCGCTGGTCGTGGAGGTGCGGTGGGGTGTCGTCGGCCAGGCGTTCTCGGCCGTACGGAGCCAGGTCTCCCCGGCCACGGTCGAGCTGATGGAGTGCTCGACCAGGACCGGTGAGAAGGGTTCGGCGGCGAGCCGGAGGAGGCGGCGGGCGTCGACCAGGCCGTGTTCGGCCAGCCGGGAGTTCGTCCACAACTCGGCCATTTCCGGCGCGTGTTCGCGTAGACCCTGGTGTTCGTCGGAGGCCATGTGGTCCTTCGTCGTCCGGGCCAGCAGCGCGTCCGGCACCACCCCGCGCATCGCCTCGACGAGCAGCGGCTTGTAGCGCCAGGGGCTGATGCGCTCCGGCAGGCGGACGGCGAGGGCCGCCTCCAGGACCCGGTCGTCGTAGAAGGGCGCGGCGACCGGCAGGCCGATCGTCATGCCGATGTCCTCCATCGCCTGGAAGTGCCGCGCCCCCATCCGTACGCCGTCGATGTCGACGTGCCGTCCCCGCCACGGGTCGATCGGCTCGGCGTGCTCGGCGGCGGCCCGGAACTCCTCGGTGATCAGGGACTTCGCGTGGTCGGTGAGCCAGGGGTGCAGCGACTGCCGTACGCCCCAGGAGAGCAGCGGGGTCCGGGCGACGGGCTGGGGTGCGGCGGTGACCGCCCCGGCGAGCCAGCGGGGGAACGTCGAGCGGTCCAGCAGGGCCTTCAACGTCGGCAGGAGCGGCCAGCCGAGCTGGTGGCGCAGGCCGCCGAGGTGGTTCCAGGCGGTGAGCGGGTTGCCGTGGAAGAGGTCCTGGTAGGCGTGGGGCAGGCCGAGGAAGATCTCGTCGCCGCCGTAGCCGGTGAGGTGGTAGCGGGAGCCGGTGGCACGGGCACGGCCGAGGAGCAGTTCCGCGCGGGCCCGGCCGGGGGCGACGGGAAGCGGTTCGTCGTTCAACTCGGCGGCGGTGGAGGCGAGATCGGCGTAGAAGTAGGGGGCGTCGGAGGCGGGGACGATGTGGTGCTCCAGGACGGCGTGGTGACCGGAGGCGGGGCCCACGTGGTGGTCCCGGGCGGGGCCGGCCGTACCGCGTGCCGCCTCCACCGCTCTTCGCGCCCAGCTCTCGTCCTCGCTGTAGCGGTCCCGGGCGGCCACGGTCAGCAGGGACAACGCCTCGGGTCCGGTCTCCCGGGCGGCGAAGGCGAGGGCGGTGGAGTCCAGGCCGCCGGAGAGTTCGCAGCTGATCCGGTCCAGGCCGCCGACATGGGCCCGTACGGAGGCGGCGACGGCCCCCCCGACCTTGCGGGCCCCCTCCGCCAGGGGGAGTTCCCCGGGCGGCGGCTCCCACCAGCGGTGCTCCGTGGGACCGGGGACGGCGGCCGTGCCCGGTGCTGCGACGGGCAGGGCCAGTCCGTACCCGGCACCGGTCTCATGAACGCCACGCCACACGGCACGGCCGCTCAGGGGGTGCGGCAGGAAGTCCAGCAGCCGGAGCGCCAGCGCGCCCTCGTCGAGGGGCGCGTCGATCAGGCGGGCCAGGGCGGCGGGACGGTCGGAGGCGATGGTTCCGGCATGCGGGTGCCGGGCGTGGTAGATCCGGCGGAGTCCCGTGGCGGTGCCCCGGATCCAGCTCTCCCCGGACAGCCGGGCGACCACGTGGTAGAGCCCGGGCAGCCGGGCGAGCCGGCGTTCCAGACCGGCCCGGTCGCGGGCGCCCTCCAGGAGCCCGGCGAGCACGGCGTCGGGGACGCGGTCCGGGCCGACGAGGACGAGGGCGTCCTCGCCCCGCGCGAGGTGGCTGACCTTGCGGACCGGCGTGCGGGCGACGACCCAGGGCCGGCCCGAGGGGTGAACGACGGTCAGAGTGTCGCCCGCTCCTCGGGCTTGCCCGGCAGCCGCTCCCGGCGCGGGAAGCTGCCCGGCCGCTGCCGCTCCCGCCACGCTGTCCGGCAGGACGACGAAGTAGTCACGCAGTTGGCCGGGCATCTTCACCTTTCGGAAGTTCTCACACAGTGCACAGGGAACGGGCCGGCGGATCAGATGATGCGCCGGCTCCAGTACTCCTTGTACGAGCCGACGAAGTAGCCGGCGGTCTTCTTCGAAAAGTCGCCCTGCTTGAACATCGACGGCTTCACATAAGCCTTCTTCTGCTGCTTCATGACACCTTCCCTTCTGTGTGGTTGACGACCGTTATGCCCAACTGGCTTCTGCATAACTGGAGTTATTCATGCGACGGGTGTTCACCGTGCGAACACCAGAGCCATCATGTCCCTCTGTCGAACCGGTACGCATGATTCCGACTTACCGTGCGAAGTTGGCTGGATAGCGCGAGCGGCGAGGTCCGGGGCGGGCCGCTTCGGGACGCCGCCGTCCGGGCCCGGGCTGCCGATCGGTCGCCATGTGCAGTCGCACACCGGCGCGGCATGGACGCGCAGTGGACTGGACCAATGACCGGAAGCGGCCACCGGACCGGGCAGTGAGCTGCCAAGAGAGGGGGCGGGCGCCCCGGAAATCGGAGAACCAGGTGGAAACGGGCCCCGGGGCGGCTCCGCGGCCGCACTACCCCAGGGATCGCGTGCGCGCCACCGCCCTGGGTACAGCAGACCCGACACGTGTTGCCGTACGGGGAAGGCCACGGCAAGTAGTCATTCGGCCACGCCAACCGCCCGTCACCACGCAGCGACCACGCGCGGGCGCGCGGGAGCCGCCCGGTGACACCGCACGCGTGACCGCAAACCGCCCGCCACCGCCCCGCAAGCGCGCACGCCCGACCGACAACCGCCCGCCACCGCCCCGCAAGCGCGCTCGCACGACCGCCAACCGCTGACCGCTGACCGCTGACCGCCCCGACGCCTACCGCCCGCGCAGCCGGTATCCGCCCCAGGCGCCCCAGGCCGCCGCTCCCGCGCCCAGGAGCAGCGGGATCGTGCCGTAGCCGACGACCGTCGAGGAGTGGGCGTACCAGCGTCCGCCGTCGAAGACCTGGGTCGCGGTGATCGTCGCGGGGTCGGTCCGGCCGTCGTGGTCGGTGAAGAGGATCCGGGTGCGCTCGATCCGTTCCGACCGGGGCACGCCGTCCGCGTGGGCGCGCAGCGCCTCCTGGGCCGCCTCGTCGCGCTCCGCCGCGTCGGCCCGCTGCTGGGCGGCGCTCTCGCCGAAGCAGTGCCAGACGGTCCGGCCCTTCTCGGTGCGGGTGTCGCGGCAGTCGATCCGGCCGAAGGTCTCCACCCGCATACCGAGGGCGCCGGAGAGGCCCGTCCCGGTCACCACGACGGACAGCCCCAGCGCGAACAGCACGGCCCCGCCGATGACCAGCGAGACCCCCTTGAGCCGTCCCCCGCCCGTTCTCCCCGCAGCCCTCACCCTCATGTCCGCCCCGCCCCCCGTATCCGTACGCGTACGCCCCGATCCCGCACGTCCCGTCTCCGCATTGTCCCGAGGAACCCGGACACGCCACAGGGGCGGCACCTCCGTGAAGGAGATACCGCCCCTGTGGGACGTACTGCGAACGTACGGGGACGTACGCGGAACTTCGGATCAGGCGGGGAGGCCGGAGCCTCCGTGACTGATCAGAAGTCCATGTCACCGCCCGGCATGCCGCCCGGAGCGGCCGCGCCGGCCTTCTCGGGCTTGTCGGCGATGACGGCCTCGGTGGTGAGGAAGAGCGCGGCGATGGACGCGGCGTTCTGCAGAGCGGAGCGCGTGACCTTCGCCGGGTCGAGAATGCCCTCGGCGATCATGTCGACGTACTCGCCGGTCGCGGCGTTGAGACCGTGACCGATCGGCAGGTTGCGGACCTTCTCCACGACGACGCCACCCTCGAGACCACCGTTGACGGCGATCTGCTTGAGCGGGGCCTCCAGCGCGAGCTTCACGGCGTTGGCGCCGGTCGCCTCGTCACCCGTGAGGTCGAGCTTCTCGAAGACGGCCGAGGCCTGGAGCAGAGCCACGCCACCACCGGCGACGATGCCCTCCTCGACGGCGGCCTTGGCGTTGCGCACCGCGTCCTCGATGCGGTGCTTGCGCTCCTTGAGCTCCACCTCGGTGGCGGCGCCGGCCTTGATGACGGCCACGCCGCCGGCCAGCTTCGCGAGGCGCTCCTGGAGCTTCTCGCGGTCGTAGTCCGAGTCGGAGTTCTCGATCTCGGCACGGATCTGGTTGACGCGACCCTGAACCTGGTCGCTGTCACCGGCGCCGTCGACGATCGTCGTCTCGTCCTTGGTGATGACGACCTTGCGGGCGCGGCCGAGCAGGTCCAGGCCGGCGTTCTCCAGCTTGAGACCGACCTCCTCGGAGATCACGGTGCCACCGGTGAGGATGGCGATGTCCGCGAGCATGGCCTTGCGGCGGTCGCCGAAGCCCGGGGCCTTGACGGCGACGGACTTGAACGTGCCCTTGATCTTGTTGACGACCAGGGTGGAGAGCGCCTCGCCCTCGACGTCCTCGGCGATGATCAGCAGGGGCTTGCCCGACTGCATGACCTTCTCCAGCAGCGGGATCAGGTCCTTGACGCTGCCGATCTTCGAGTTGACGATCAGGATGTACGGGTCGTCGAGCGACGCCTCCATACGCTCCATGTCGGTCGCGAAGTAGGCCGAGATGTAGCCCTTGTCGAAGCGCATACCCTCGGTGAGCTCCAGCTCCAGACCGAAGGTCTGGGACTCCTCGACGGTGATGACGCCTTCCTTGCCGACCTTGTCCATCGCCTCGGCGATCTTGGCGCCGATCTCGGTGTCGGCGGCGGAGATGGAGGCGGTCGAAGCGATCTGCTCCTTGGTCTCCACGTCCTTGGCCTGCTCCAGCAGAGCGGCGGAGACGGCCTCGACGGCCTTCTCGATGCCGCGCTTGAGGGCCATCGGGTTGGCGCCTGCGGCGACGTTGCGCAGGCCCTCGCGGACGAGAGCCTGGGCGAGAACGGTGGCGGTGGTCGTACCGTCGCCGGCGACGTCGTCCGTCTTCTTGGCGACCTCCTTGACCAGCTCCGCACCGATCTTCTCGTACGGGTCCTCGAGCTCGATCTCCTTGGCGATGGAAACACCATCGTTGGTGATCGTGGGCGCGCCCCACTTCTTCTCGAGGACGACGTTACGGCCCTTGGGGCCGAGGGTGACCTTGACGGCGTCGGCGAGCTGGTTCATCCCGCGCTCGAGACCGCGCCGTGCCTCCTCGTCGAACGCGATGATCTTGGCCATGTGAAGTGGTCCTCCCGGACAGGGGTGGATTTCTCCGGACCGGGAGGCGCCCGCGACGGACGGCCTGCGCGTGTGATGGTTCCTTGCCCCATCGCACCTGCGGGCCTCACCGGCCCGATCCAAGTTCTGTCACTCTCACCTGGAGAGTGCTAACGCCAATGATTAGCACTCGACCCCTGCGAGTGCAAGCGTCCCTCTCCGGATGTGGACAGCGGCGCGCCCCCCGACAGGGCCCCGGCAGGGCCACCCGGACGCGCGTAGGGCCCGATCCCCTGATCCCGGGGTCGGGCCCTACCTGCGTGAGTGGTGTCGTCGGACGACCGCGCCGAGCTCAGCCGACGGCGAGCTTGACCATGTCGGCCTGGGGCCCCTTCTGGCCCTGCGAGATCTCGAATTCAACTCGCTGACCCTCTTCGAGGGTGCGGTACCCGTCCATCTGGATCGCGCTGTAGTGGACGAAAACATCCGCACCACCGTCGACCGCGATGAAGCCGTACCCCTTCTCCGCGTTGAACCACTTGACGGTGCCCTGAGCCATGCCCAACTCCCCTATTACTGGCCCTTGCACGGGACCGCACTTCGCGGGCCCGGGTCGGAACTCACCCTCCGACAGGAGAGGGTGCGCGGCGCCGCAGCGCGTCGACCGCGGCCGAATGTATCCGCCCAACTGCCCTCTGCAACAGGTCAATCGGACGAGAATTCTGGGCATGGAAGAACGCGCGAATATGCGGGTTTGCTGAGATTTACGGGCAAGTCGGGCCAGGCAAAGGGCACTTATGCCGCAAGAGGTTCAGGTACTTTGGCTGCTTCTTATCGGGGCCGGGCGCATTCTCATATGCGGGCGGCACGGGCAGCGGGTGGGGCTTCCCCAACTGTACCGCGCTCAACCATGCAGAATTGCCCCCTCCGCTTCTCTCGCGGAGGGGGCAACTGTGGTCACTCAGAGGTGCGGTGAGGGCATGCCGGGGCGGGGCGGGCGGCCCGGGGCGGTTCAGCAGCCGCCGGCCACCGCGGGGATGATCGAGACGCCGGCGCCGTCCGGGGTGGCCGCGTCCAGGCCGCCCTCGAAGCGCACGTCGTCGTCATTGACATACACGTTCACGAAGCGGCGCAGCTTGCCCTGGTCGTCCAGGACGCGGGCGGCGATGCCCGGGTGGTCCTTCTCCAGGGACTCGATGACCTCGGAGAGCTTCGTACCCTCCGCCGGGACCTCGGCCTGGCCGCCCGTGTACGTACGGAGGATGGTGGGGATGCGGACCTTGACGCTCATGGTGGTGCCCTTCTTCCTTCGTTACGGGGTGGTCGTCAGGCGGTGCCGAGGCCCGCGGCGCGGAACGCTTCCAGGCTCGGCTTGATGGTCGCCGTGGCCTGCGAGGTCGCGGAGACCGCGTCGAGCGTCTTGAGGCCGTCGCCGGTGTTGACCACGACGGTGGTGAGCGTCGGGTCGATGACACCGGCCTCGATGAGCTTCTTCGTCACGCCGAGCGTCACCCCGCCCGCCGTCTCGCCGAAGATGCCCTCGGTGCGCGCCAGCAGCTTGATCGCGTCGACGACCTGCTCGTCGGTGACGTCCTCCACCGCGCCGCCGGTGCGACGGGCGATGTCCAGGACGTAGGGGCCGTCCGCCGGGTTGCCGATGGCCAGCGACTTGGCGATGGTGTTCGGCTTCTGCGGGCGGACCACGTCGTGACCGGCCTTGAAGGCGGCGGAGACCGGGGAGCAGCCCTCGGCCTGGGCGCCGAAGATCTTGTACGGCTTGTCCTCGACCAGGCCGAGCTTGATCAGCTCCTGGAGACCCTTGTCGATCTTCGTGAGCTGCGAGCCGGACGCGATCGGGATGACGATCTGGTCGGGCAGCCGCCAGCCGAGCTGCTCGCAGATCTCGTACGCCAGGGTCTTGGAGCCCTCGCCGTAGTACGGGCGGAGGTTGACGTTGACGAAGCCCCAGCCCTCGCCGAGCGGGTCGCCGATGAGCTCGGAGCAGAAGCGGTTGACGTCGTCGTAATTGCCCTCGATGCCGACCAGCTCACCGCCGTACACCGCGGCCATGACGACCTTGCCCTGCTCCAGGTCGTGCGGGATGAACACGCAGGAGCGCAGTCCGGCCCGGGCGGCGGCGGCGCCGACGGCTCCGGCCAGGTTGCCCGTGGAGGAGCAGGAGAGGGTGGTGAAACCGAAGGCGCGGGCGGCCTCGACGGCGATCGCGACGACGCGGTCCTTGAAGGAGT
Organism: Streptomyces sp. NPDC058375; assembly: GCF_042723425.1. NCBI lineage: Bacteria > Bacillati > Actinomycetota > Actinomycetes > Kitasatosporales > Streptomycetaceae > Streptomyces > Streptomyces sp. NPDC058375. The sequence goes on from NZ_JBHXJG010000001.1 coordinate 84,106, forward strand.
GCGTCGGGTTGCCGGAGTCGTCCTTCACGTACAGGCCGCCGGTGACGCCCAGCTCACGGGCGAGGTTGTCGGCCTTGACCAGCTTGGTGAAGCCGGGGTTGATGTTGGGCTTCTCCGCGACGTCGGCGGGGACGGGCAGCAGCGGGGCGTAGCGCCAGATGTTGTCCGGGCCGGCCTCGATGCGCTTGCGCAGCTCCTCCGGGGAGCCGGTGGGCAGGTCGTAGGCCACTTCCAGCGGCCCGAAACAGGACGCGCAGGCGAAGAGCGGGCCGAGCTCGAAACGCTCGCCGCACTCGCGGCAGGAAAGCGCCGCGGCGGGACCGAGGTCCGGGGAAGCGGTGGTGGCATTACCTGCGACGGTCTGAACAGCCATGATGGCGGAGGCCCTTTCTCCTCATCTTCCTCGCGACGCATTTCGCCGCAAGACGGAATTGGCACCTTCCCCACCGTGACCTCGCGGTCGGCAGGAGGGTTGCCGGGACTTCAACGGGCCGTTCCCTCAGTCCCTCTGGATGAGCTCTATGGCACTGGATCTTCGATCCAGGCGTTTATGTGCGGTCCGACCCCGACATGCGAGGGTCATCCGCGTTGTTCAAGACTGTAACCGAAGCACCGGACCGTTGAGATAGTCGTCCGAACCGCGAGATGGATCACACACAGGGAGTGCCGACCGTGCTCGAAGAGGTGGAACGCTGGCTGACCAGGCGTTCCTGGTCGTCCGGCGACCGCCCGCTGAACCGGCTCACCGACGCCCGGGCCGCCGACCCGCGCGTCACGTCCGTGAGCGTGGTCCTTCCCGCGCTGAACGAGGAGGCCACGGTCGGCGCGATCGTGGCGACGATCCGCCGGGAGCTGATGGAGAGGGTCCGGCTGGTCGACGAACTCGTGGTGATCGACTCCGGCTCCACCGACGCCACGGCCGCCGTGGCCCGGGCGGCGGGCGCGCGCGTGGTCCACCGGGACGCGATCCTGCCCCGGATCCCGGCCCTGCCCGGCAAGGGCGAGGTGCTGTGGCGGTCGCTCCTGGTGACCAGCGGCGAGATCGTCTGCTTCGTGGACGCCGACCTCAAGGACTTCTCGGCGGACTTCGTCTCGGGCACGGTCGGCCCGCTGCTCACCGATCCGGCCGTGCAGTTCGTCAAGGCGATGTACGACCGTCCGCTCGGCGACAGGGCAGGTCAGGGCGGCCGGGTCACCGAACTGGTGGCACGCCCGCTGCTCAATCTGCACTGGCCGCAGCTGGCCGGTTTCGTGCAGCCCCTGGGCGGTGAGTACGCGGTGCGGCGCTCCCTGCTGGAGCGGCTGCCGTTCCCGGTCGGTTACGGAGTGGAGCTGGGGCTGCTCGTGGACGCGCTGCACACGGTGGGCCTGGACGCACTGGGCCAGGTGGACGTGGGGGTGCGGCGCCACCGCCACCAGGACGGTCAGGCGCTGGGCCGGATGGCGGCGGCGATCTACCGCACGGCGCAGCTGCGGCTCTCCCGGGGCCATCTGGTGCGGCCGGCGCTGACGCAGTTCGAGCGGGGCGAGGAGGGCTTCGTGCCGCGCACCCATGCGGTGGACACGGAGGAGCGGCCGCCGATGCGGGAGATCGGGGAGTACGCGGAGCGCCACGCGGCGTGAGGCGGTGGGCGACGGCCGCGCGGGGCGGGCACACGGCGTGCGGGCGGCGACCGCGCGGGGCGGGCACACGGCGTGCGGGCGGCGACCGCGCGGGGCGGGCACACGGCGTGCGGGCGGTGACCAGTCCTCCGGACGCGCGTTTGGCGGCTTCCCGAACGGGCTAGGTTCCGCTACATGGTCTCCGAGCACACGTCTTCCTCGCATGCCCAGGTCCTCGTCGCGTCCAACCGCGGCCCGATCACGTACACGCTCGGCGAGGGCGGGACGCTCGACGCCAAACGCGGCGGCGGCGGTCTCGTCTCCGGGCTGAGCGCCGTCGACGACAAGCTGTGGGTCTGTGCGGCCCTCGGCGACGGCGACCGCGAGGCGGTGCGCCGCGGGGTCGGCGAGCCGGGCGTACGGATGCTGGACATCGACGCCGAGGTGCACGCCGACGCGTACAACGGCATCGCGAACTCGGTGCTGTGGTTCGTCCACCACCTGCTCTACCAGACGCCCGTCGAGCCGGTCTTCGACGCGGAGTTCCGCCGCCAGTGGGCGTCGTACGAGACGTACAACCGGGCGTTCGCCGAGGCGCTGGCCGAGGAGGCGGGCCCCGAGGCGACGGTCCTCGTGCAGGACTACCACCTGGCCCTGGTCCCCGGCATGCTCCGCGAACTGCGCCCGGACCTGAAGATCGGCCACTTCTCGCACACCCCGTGGGCGCCCGTCGACTACTTCCGGCTGCTGCCCGACGACATCGCGGAGCAGCTGCTGCGCGGCATCCTCGGCGCGGACCGGGCCGCGTTCCTGACCCGGCGCTGGGCGGACGCGTTCATCGGCTGCTGTACGGAGATCCTCGGCGGCACCGGCCGCACCAGGATCGGGGTCCACGGCCTCGGAGCCGACGCCGACTTTCTGCGCCGCCGCGCGCACGAGGCGGACGTGGACGACCGGATGGCGGCGCTGCGGGAGCAGGTGGGCGAGGACCGGAAGACGATCGTCCGGGTCGACCGCACCGAGCTGTCCAAGAACATCGTGCGCGGCCTGCACGCGTACCGGGCCCTGCTGGACGCCCACCCGGAGTGGCGCGAGCGCGTCGTGCACATCGCGTTCGCCTACCCCTCCCGCCAGGACCTCGCCGTCTACCGGGACTACACGGCGGCGGTGCAGTCACTGGCCACGGAGATCAACGGGGCGTACGGCACCGAGAGTTGGACGCCGGTGGTCCTCCACGTCAAGGACGACTTCGCCCGCTCCCTGGCCGCGTACCGGCTGGCGGACGTGGCCCTGGTCAACCCGATCCGCGACGGCATGAACCTGGTCGCCAAGGAGGTCCCCGTCGTCTCGGACCACGGCTGCGCGCTGGTGCTGTCGCGGGAGGCGGGGGCGTACGAGGAGCTGGGCGAGGACGCGATCGTGGTGAACCCGTACGACGTGGTGGGCACGGCGGAGGCGCTGCACGAGGCGCTGACGATGACCGGGGACGAGCGGTCCGGCCGCACGAAGCGACTGGCGGAGGCGGCGACCGCGCTCCCGCCGCAGCAGTGGTTCCTGGACCAGCTGGAGGCGCTGCGGCAGGGGTGAGCCGACGCTGAGGCGACCGGAGCGGCGGTCCGCCGGTCCGCCGCTCCGGCCCGACTACAGCCGGCCGCTCCGGCCCGGCTACAGCCGCTCGGCCAGGGCCGCCAGGAAGTCCACCACCGCGGCCGGGCCGGGCACCGACAGGTCGGCGCGTTCGGCCAGTTCGGGCACCTCGGCGCTGCCGCTGCACACCAGCAGGCCGGGGATGCCGTCCGGGCCCTCGGTCCGCAGCTTCTCCACCGCGGCGAACGCGGCGAGGTCCCCGAGGTCGTCGCCGGCGTAGATCACGGACTCGGCGTCCAGCTCCGCGACGAACCCGGCGAGCGCGACGCCCTTGTCCATGCCGGGCGGGCGCAACTCCAGGACCAGGCGGCCCGGTTCGACGATCAGCCCGTGTCTCGCGGCCAGCTCGCCGAGGGGGCCGCACAGCGTCTCGAAGGCCGCCTGCGGGTCCTCGGCGCGCCGGGTGTGGACGGCGACGGCCTGGCCCTTCTCCTCGATCCAGGTGCCGTGCCAGGCTCCGAACTCATGGAGTACGCCCGGGAGTTCGGCGCGCGCCGCGGTGACGCCCGGGTGCGGGGCGGGGGCGTGGACCGTCCCGGTCACCGCGTCCCAGCGCTCGGCGCCGTAGTGCCCGAGCACGACGAGGTGCTCCAGACCGGGGACGCCCGCGAAGCCCCCGTAGCGCACCGCGACGCCCGCCGGGCGGCCGGTGATCACGGCGATCGCGGCGACCTTCGGCGCGAGCGCGGCGAGCGCCTCGACGGTGCCCGGGTGGGCGCGGGCCTGCTCGGGGTCCGGGACGATGTCGGCGAGCGTGCCGTCGAAATCGAGCGCGACGACCGCACGGTCGGGCCGGGCGAGAACGGCGTCGAGCCCCTCGCGGCCGGCCGGGGTGGTCGGGGACGGCAGGTTTTCCGGGTGACTGCCCATGGGGCGAGCCTAACGGGTACGAGGCCCCCGCCGCCGGGTCCGGACCCGGCCGGCGCCCCCGCCCCGGCCACCCCCGCACATCTCCTCCGCACATCTCCTCGGAACATCTCCTCCGGCCCGCCGCGCTTGACAGCCATTCCCTCACGACTCCATGATTCCATTAATTGACTAATGGAATCGAGGCGAGGCGCGTGGCAGACATGACCACCCCGAACGCGACATCCGGCAGCTGGGCCCTGGAAGCCCGCGGCCTGGGCAAGCGCTACCGGCGCGGCTGGGCGCTGCGCGACTGTTCCTTCCGGATCCCGGCCGGCCGCATCTGCGGTCTGGTCGGCCCGAACGGGGCCGGCAAGTCCACCCTGCTCGGACTGGCGACCCGGCAGGTGCAGCCGACCACCGGCGAACTGCGGGTCTTCGGCGTACCGGTCGACGACCCCGCCGTGATGCCCACCTTCGCGTTCCTCGGACAGGACAAGCCGCTGTTCAAGCGGTTCACCGTGGCGGACACCCTGCGCATGGGCGCCGAGCTGAACCCCGGCTGGGACGCGGCGGCGGCGGAGCGGATCGTCCGCTCGGGCAACGTCCCGCCGCACGCGAAGGTCGGCACGCTCTCCGGCGGCCAGCGCACCCGCGTGGCCTTCGCACTCGCCTTCGGCAAGCGGCCCGACCTGCTGCTCCTGGACGAGCCGATGTCGGACCTCGACCCACTGGCCCGCGACGAGATGAGCACCCTGCTGATGGCGGAGGCCGTCGAGCGCGGCACCACGGTGGTGATGTCCTCGCACATGCTGACCGAGCTGGAGGACATGTGCGACTACCTGCTGGTCGTCGCCGAGGGCCGGATCCGGATGGCCGGTGACGCCGACGCGCTGGTCCCGGCCCACGCGCTGGTCACCGGGGTGGCCCGGGACGGCTCGCTGCCGACCGAGCTCCACCACCACACGGTCGTCGAAACCCGGCTCCAGGGACGGCAGTTCCAGGCGATGATCCGGCCGAAGGGCCCGCTCCCGGCCGACTGGGAGAGCGCCGAACCCTCCCTGGAGGAAGTCCTCCTCGCCCATCTCCGCTCCCCGGACGCGCCCTCGCTCTACACCCAGGGCGCCCGCGTCGAGGCCGAAGGGAATCAGGCCGCATGAGCACCACCCTCACCGAGAAGTCCGCCGAACCCGGCACCGGACGCCGTCTGTTGCGCGGTATGCCGTGGCTCGTCGTCCGCCAGCACCGGGTCGCGCTGGCCTGCGTCCTCGGCCTCACGCTGCTGACCGCGCTGTGGATCCTGTACGAGCGCCACGAGCTGGTGCAGCTGCTCGACGCGAAGGGCTGGCCGGAGAAGGACGCCGGCCGGCCGATGGACAACAACCGCGGCTACAACTACATCACCAGCATCATCAACGGCTTCCCGCTGATCCTCGCCGTCTTCATCGGCGCCCCGCTGATCGCGGGCGACCAGGAGAGCGGCACCGCTCAGCTCGTCACCACCCAGTCCGCGTCCCGCCGCCAGTGGCTGATCGCCAAGCTGGGCCTGGCCTACACCCTCGCGCTGGTCTCCGGCGTGGTGCTCTCGGCGCTCTTCACCTGGTGGTGGAAGCCGCATCGCTCCCTCTTCCTCAGCGAGTGGATCGACGGCGTCATCTTCGACAACACCGGGCCGGTCCTGCCCGCGTTCCTCCTCTTCCTGACCGCCGCGGGCATCACGATCGGCGCCCTGGTCCGCCGCGTGCTCCCGGCGATGGTGCTCACGTTCTTCTTCACGGCGGTCACCACCCTGTTCGTCTGGGACGAGGTACGCGTACGGCTCGGCTCCCCGAAGATGTTCACGTACCCGATGGACAGCGAACTCCCGGCCCGCTTCGACGATGCCTACGAGGTCGACCGCTGGGTCGGCAGCGCCGACGGCACCTTGTACAACTGGGGCCGCTGCGCCGAGGCGACCGAGAAGGCGCAGAACGCGTGCATCAAGGAGCACGGCATCGTCAACGACGTGATCGAGTACATCGGTTACCACCAGATGGCGGGAATGCAGTGGCTCGCGGCAGGCATCCTGCTCGCCGGAACGGCCCTGCTCACGGCGGTCACCCTGTGGCGGGTCTCCCGCCGCCCGCTGTAGGTACGGCGCGCGCCCCCTACGTAAAGTGTCGGCAATCGAGCGGAAGGTGAAGTCCGTGGTCGTGTTCCGCATCGACCGGCGCAGTGGAGTGGCGACCTATCTCCAGATCGTCCGGCAGGTCGAGCAGGCGCTGCGGATGGGAGCGCTGGAGGAGGGCGACCGGCTGCCCACCGCGGCGCAGGTCGCCGCGACCACCAAGGTCAATCCCAACACGACCCTGAAGGCCTACCGCGAACTGGAACGCATGGGCCTCGCCGAGGTGCGCCAGGGAGCGGGCACGTTCATCACGCGCTCCCTGGCCCAGCCCCAGTCCGGCCCCGACTCGCCGCTGCGGGTCGCCCTCGCGGACTGGATGACCCAGGCCCGTACCGAAGGCCTCACCGGCCAGGACGTCACGGCCCTGTTTTACTCGGCGTTCGAGAGCGCGTACCCGGGTGAGGCAACCGACTGACGCGCGGGAACTCCCGTCCGGCCAGGCGCGGTTGCAGCGGTGGCCGCTGCCGTGGGCCGGGCTGACGGCGTGCAGGATGCCGGACCCGACGACGGTGAAGGACGAGGGGTCGGTGTCGCGGCACATTCCGCCGGAACGGGCCTTGTCCACCACGGCGGTACCGACGTTGCTCCGCTTCCCGCCGTCCGCCACGGAGCTGAGCCTCGCCGTGTACTCGCAGTGCCCCGAGCCCTATACGTCGGCGATGGAACTCCCCGTTCGCGATGGGCTCGTCGTGCACCACCTTCACGGCGACGGTGCGCCCGCCCGCCGACCGGGCCAGGTACACCCGGCCCGTCCGCCCGCGCCGAGCCGGCCGGGCAGCGGACCCGGCCCGATCCGCGCCGGGTCACCGGCCGCGAGCGGCCGTATGCCCTCCATCGCCGTGTACCGCCCGCTGTCCTGGCCCGCGCCCTTGCCCCTGCTGACCCGATCCCCCGATGACCTTTCCCAGAGAAGGACGGAAACAGGAACTGGCCGGCTACGTAGGATCGCGGAAATGGGGACGAACACGGGGAACCGCCTCGGGAGCCGCTTCCGGGAGCGTGCCGTCGGCCCGGCCTGCGCGGTCCTGGCGTTCTGCGTGGTGCCGGCCGGCCTGCTGGCGGGCGCATCGGCGGGCTGGCGGGCGGCCCTGCCCATGACGGTCGCGGTGCTGGGCGTGCTCGCCGTGGCCTCCCTGCACACCCGGTGCCGGACCGCCCCGGTGACCGCCGTCGTGGTGGCCGCGAGCTCCGCCCTCGGCACCCTGTTCGGCGCCCCTCCGGTACTGGAGAAGGCGACAGGCGTCGCCACTCTGGCGGAGATCACGGGGCTTCTGCTGCTCGTCTGTCTGGTCGCCCGGTACGCAGAGACCCGGCAGGCGTTCGTGCTCTGCACCGTACTCGGGGCCCTGGCATCAACAGCGCTTCTGCGGCTCCAGATTCCCCCGACCGCGATGCAAGTCGCCACGCAGAGCGCGTTCTTCGCCCTCGGCGCCATCGCGGCGGCCGCCGCGGGCGGCGGTCTGCGCGCGCTGGAGACCCGCAGGATCCGGGCGGTGCACGAGGCCCGTCGCAGTCAACGCCTGCAACTGGCGGGCGACCTCCATGACTTCGTGGCCCATGACGTGTCGGGCATCATCGTGCTGGCACAGGCCGCGCAAGTGATCGGGACGGACCGGCCGGAGAAGGTGCTGCCCCTTCTCCAGCAGATCGAGGCCTCCGGCGTGCAGGCCCTCGGCTCCTTGGACCGTACCGTCCACATGCTCAGGTCGTCCGACGGAACCGTCCCGGCCAACCGGGGCACGGCCGACCGGAGCACGGCCGACCGGAGCCCGGCGGCGGACGCATCACAGCCGAGCGCGTACGGCCTGGCGGACATCGTGGACGTCGTCGACCGCTTCCGGAAGACGGGCGGCCGGGCCGAGGTACGCCTGGACATCGAGCGGTCGCCCGAGCGGATCGGCCGGGTTCCCCGCGAAGTGGCGGGCTCCGCCCGCCGGGTGGTGGTGGAGGCGCTGACCAACGTACGGCGGCATGCCGGAACCACGCCCTGGGTGACCGTGTCCGTGGAGCTCGGCCCCGAGCTCCCGGAGCCGGTGCTCACCGTGTCCGTGACGAACGGCCCTCCCTCCGTCGGCGAGGCCGGCGGCAGGCGCCTCGGCGACCGGGGACGGCCCGGCGCCACCGGCCTGGAGGGGCTCGCCGAACGCGCCCGGGCGCTCGGGGGAACACTGGATTTCGGCGTCCACGAGAAGCACGGCTGGCGGGTCACCGCGATCCTTCCACTGAACTGAGAAAGGGCCAGGGCGTGTCGGGCATTCCGCGGCGCCGCCTTCGGAGTCAGCCGCGGGCGCAGCGCTTGCACATCCCGCGCCGCCGGAAGTAGTAGGCGAGCGTGGCGGCGGCCAGGGCGATGCCCCAGACCGGCCAGACCATCTCCGGAACCGTCGCTCCCCAGTCGTCCTTCTGGTTGTCGAAGGCGCCCTGGAAGTGCAGCCGGATGTACACGACGCCAGCGATCGTCACCATGACCGAGACCAGCGGACTCCGGTGAGGGCCGGCCGGCGCCCGACTCGGTACGCCCGCAGCCGGTGCACGCGCCGGACGTGCGGCGCTGGTAAATGATCGCGGAGGCGACCAGGAGGCCCACCGAGCCCACCGCGAACAGCTGGTTGATCACGGTTCCAGTTGATCGCGCTGAACTTCAGCATGAAGACGTAGGCGAGGTGGCCGAGGATCCGAAGTCGGCGAGCGTGCAGAACACCGCGGCCGCCGAGAGTGCGGCGGCGCCCACCAGCACCCGCGCGGGAATCCGCCGCCGGCGCAGCGCGAGGAGCAGGGCCACCACGGAGCTGCCCAGGAACCCGCCCGCGATCCACGGCGCCAGCCGGTCACGGCCGACGTGCTCGAAGGCCGAATACTCCGGGTTGGCGTCGTCGGCGCCGAACGGGAAGCCGTCCCCGCCGAACGCCCAGTAGGTGTGGGCGAGTCCGTAGAGGAGGAGCGCGAGAAAGGCCGCGTAACCGGTCAGGGCCGTCCGGTCGAACCGCCCGTGCACCGGGTCGGGATCCACGCGCTCGGGGCCCACGCTGCTGGTGGAAGCGGTACGCGCGGCGATGGCGGGCGACACCCTGATCAGCCCCTCGCTCACCGTCAGCCTGCTCCAGCACCACCGGGAGGCCGACAGACCCAGGCCCGCGCAGCCGCTGGTCGCGCTGACGGGCCGGGAGACGGAGATCGCCCGGCTGGTCGCCCAGGGGATGACCAACGCGGAGATCGGGGCGGCGCTCTTCATCACGGCCGGTACGGCCAAGACCCATGTCGCCAACGTTCAGCGGAAGCTGAACGTCCGCAACCGGGTCGGTATCGCCGCCTGGATCTGGGGCAACGGCCTGGAGGAGCAGTGAGAAGGCCTCCACGGGGAAGGGGCCGAACTCGCGTGGGTGCCGATACCGGCCCCGCGATCGCACGGACACGTGGGTAGGCTCGTCCTCGCTCATGACAGACCGGGGGAGCGCGCATTGGAACGTCTGCACCACGACGACCCTGCATGGGCGGGGCCGTACGTCGCCCTGGCGCGACTCGCCCCGGAGCCCGATCAGGCCGTTCCCGAACACCGCTTCATCGGCCGCAGCGCCGATGGCGACCGCACGTTCCTCGTCCGCCGTCCGCTCCCCGGCTCGGACCCGGCTCGCTGGGCCATGGAGGCGGAGCATGCCCGCCGGCTTTCGATAGCGGGGTTCCTCCCGGTCGAGGAGGTCGGCGTCACGGGGGGCCTGCCCTGGTGCACGACACCGTACGTCCCCGCGCTCTCACTGCCCGCGGCCCTGCGGGCCCACGGCGGCCCGCTGCCCGAGCCTGCCGTACAGGCACTGGCCACCGCCCTCGCCGGGACGCTGGCCACGGCCCACGCCCACGGCGTGACACACGCGGGTCTGTCCCCGGCCGCCGTCCTGCTCACCGCCGATGGCCCCCGCCTGAGTTGCTTCGGAGCCGTACGGGCCGCGGCACCCGATGGCGAGCGGCGCAGCGGCCTGCCGGGCCTGGACTCCGGCAGCCTCGCCCCCGAGCAGGCATCGGGCGGACGGCCGCGTCCGCTGGGCGACGTGTACGCCCTGGGGGCGGTGCTCGCCCGGGCGAGCACCGGCCACACCGTGCCCGAAAGCGGGGAGCTGCCCACCTCGCTGCGCGCCGTGATCTCTGCATGCCTCTCGCGTGACCCCGCGAGGCGCCCCCAGGCGCACGAGGTCCTCGCCCACCTGAGGACCGGCGCGAGTGCGGCAACGTACACGCTCCCGACGGCGCATCCGCCCACCGCCCTGGATGCGACCGCTCCGGTCCCCCTACCAGCAGCCGTGGTCGCCGCGGTCGCACGCCAGTCGGCGCAGGTCCTTGCCGCCGAACTCTCCTCCTCCCCCGCTCTGGACTGACGGCTGATGTTCTCCCCACTCGCCCACGACGATCCGCACAACCTCGGCCCGTACCGCCTCATCGCCCGCCTGGGCGGCGGCGGCATGGGCACCGTCTACCTCGCCCGTTCGTCCACGGGCCGTACGGCAGCGCTGAAGACGATGCATGCCCGCATCGCCACCGACCCCGCGAGCCGCACCCGCTTCCGCCTCGAAACCGACGCGGCCCGGGTCATCGGCCCCGTCCACGGCGCCCAGGTCTTCGACGCCGATCCGCATGCCGAAACCCCATGGCTGGCCACCGAGTACGTCCTCGGACCGCCTCTCGACGACGCCGTCGCTCTCACGGGTCCGCTCCCCGAGCCGACTGTCCGCGCGCTGGGAACCCTGCTGTGCGCGGCGCTGGCCCAGCTGCACGCCTCGGAAGTCGTCCACCGCGACCTCAAACCCTCCAATATCATGATCACGGCAGACGGTCCCAAAGTCATCGACCTCGGCATCGCTCGCGCCCTCGGCGACGACCGCCTCACCCGCACCGGTACCGCCGCAGGCACGCCCGCCTTCATGTCCCCCGAACAGGCCACCGGCCAGGAACACACATCCGCGGGCGACGTCTTCGCCCTCGCCGGCGTCCTCATATACGCGGCCACCGGCCACGGGCCCTTCGGTACCGGGCAGCACGCCGACCTCATGTACCGTGTCCGCCACGCCGACCCCGACCTCACCGGAGTCCCGGCGGCCCTAATACCGGTCCTGGTCCCGTGCCTCAGCAAGAACCCCGCCGTCCGCCCCACCACGACCGAACTCGCCGCCCAACTGCGGGGCGGGCAGAACGACTTCTCCTCCAGCCTCCCCGAGCCTCTGCTCCTGGAGATCGGCCGTCGCGCCGGCAGCGTCTGGCACGCGCGGGCCCACCGCCTCCCGGCGCCCGTGGGCCACGCCCTCGCCGAAACCGTTCCGGGCAGCGAACCGACGTCTCCGTCCGTTCTGTCCCGCCGCAATATCCTGAAGTTCGGCGGGAGTTCGGTCTTCGCCGCGGCAGCGGTCGGAGCCGGAGCCTGGGCCTGGCGGGGCCGTCGGGAGGGCAGCCCTCCCGACGGCTCGGGCACCGCATCATCAAAAAGGCCCGCATGGGATCTCCTCTGGCAGGTGAAGACCAGCTACGCCGACCCTCTCGTCCCACCCGCCCCGCTCGTCCTCGATGCACTGCTCCTCGTGGGAGAGCACGGCGTACAGGGCCTGGATCCCGCAACGGGAGAGGCCAAGTGGTCGGAACCCGAGGTCTGGTTCATGCGCCGGACGGCCACGGACGGCGAGAAGCTGTACGCCGTCGACTACACCCTCGATGAGACCGGTCCGCTCACCGTTGCCACGGTCGATCCGGCCACCGGGAAGATCGACGCCCCGTTCGGCGAAGTCAAGGACCTGAGAGCGGCCCTTCACGGAACCCAACTGCTCTGCGCGACGAGTGAGGCCGTCTTCCTGGCCGCGGGACGCGGGCCCGATACGGATACCGGCTTCCACAAGGACCAGACGTGGTTCCTGCTGGCTGTCGACACCCGTACGGGCAAGGCGCTCTGGAGGGCTCCGCTCCCCGCTCGATCCCACGGCTCCGAGCGCCTGCACTTCCTTGCGGCCCGGGCCGTGGGCGCGTACCTGGTCCTCGTCCAACAGTCAGAGGACGGTGAACCGCGTCTCACCGTCCACGACGCACAGACCGGGAGGGCACTCTGGAACCGGCAGCTCGACGGCGTGCAGCCACCCTTCAGCCGGGCCCACCTGGCCGTGGACGACCGGTACGTGTATCCGTCGGCAGGTGAACTCGTCGCGCTCGGCCTGGCCGACGGCCGTGAGGGGTGGCGCTTCGAGGGGCGGACCCCGGGAGCGCTGTTCGGCCCCGCGACGGTCGACGACGGTGTCGTGTACGCGGTGGAGGAAGGCCGCGGCATGGTCGCGCTCGACGCCGCGAGCGGCACCGAGCGGTGGGCGGAGAAGAATCGCGCGGTCACAGCCGAGGACCTCGACACGCCACCCGTGGCCGGGATCGCCCACGTGTACAGCAAGGGGCCTTCCGGACTGATGGCCTCGGACATGCGAACGGGCGCCGTGTCCCGCCCCTTCAAGGCCGCCAAGGCACGGTACTTCGCCCATGTGTCCGCCGAGCGGCTCATCGCCATCGGCGACGAGTACACCGCCGCGTACCCCCTCGCCTGAGCTCACAGAAAGCCTCACCCACCATGAAGCCTCTGGAATCCGGAGACCCGATCCGTCTGGGCCCGTACCGCATCCACTCCGTGCTGGGCGAAGGAGGCATGGGCAAGGTCTACGTCGGCCAGGACGGCGAAGGGCGCGTCGCCGCCGTGAAGGTGCTGCACCCCCACCTGACGCACGACGCGGACCTCACACGTCGGTTCGTCCGCGAGGCGCAGATGGCCAGGGCGGTCACGGCCGGGACCGTGGCCCGTGTCCTGGACGCCCGGACGGAGGGCGGACGGCCCTGGATCGCCACCGAGTTCCTGACCGGTCCCACACTCGCGGACTCCGTCCGCTCCCACGGGCCGCTCGACGAACCGACGGTACGGGCCCTGGCGGCGGCGCTCGGCCGCGCGCTCCGGGACATCCACGCCGCCGGGCTCGTCCACCGGGACCTGAAGCCCGCCAACATCGTGCTCACCGCGACGGGCCCCCGCGTCATCGACTTCGGCATCGCCCGCCCCGAATACGGCCTCACGCTCACCACCACCGGCGAGACCCCCATCACCCCCGGCTACGGTGCGCCCGAGCAGGTCCTAGGCCGGCGGGTCGGCCCACCGGCCGACGTCTTCTCCCTGGGCGCCGTCCTCGTGTACGCGGCGAGCGGGCAGCACGCGTACGAAGGTTCCCACGTCGCCGCCGTGCAGTACGCGGTCGTCCACGGCACGCCGCGCCTGGACCGCGTACCGCCTGCGCTCCAGCCGCTGATCGGCCCGTGCCTCGCCCAGGATCCGGCGTTCCGGCCGGTCCCGGACCAGATCATTCGGTACTTCGCCCCGCCCCGGGGCGCCGAACGCGTCTGGCGGAAGGGGCCGATCGCGAAGGACATCACGTCCCACGAACACCGCCTCCATCAACTGACGACGCTGCCGGGCGGGCGCACACCGCATCCCGTTTCCCGTCGCCGCCTGCTGACGGGCCTCGCCGTCGGCGGTTCCGTGCTCGCCGTCGGCGGCGGCACCGCGGCATGGTGGAACCGGAAGGCGGGCGATGGCGGACCCTTCGACGTCCCTCCGGCCGTGCCGACCCCCAAGGCCCGCGTCCTGGACGCGAAGAAGGGCGACTACGTCCTCGGCGAGACCCCCGAGCCGCTCTGGAAAGCCCCGTCCGCGCTCGCCGAAAGCCCTGCGGCGCCCTTGCCCGTACGTGATGTCCTCATCGTCGCGGCGGCGAAGGGCGGCATCGCCGCGCGCAGCGTCGTCGACGGCTCGGTCCGCTGGTCGGCGCCCGACGTGGTGGCCGCCGGCCTCTACCTGTCTCTTTCCGACCGGTTGGTGGCGGCCGTGGACCGGGACGGCACGCTCGTCACCTTCGTCGCCTCGTCCGGCGAGCCCAAGTGGACGTCTCCCGCGCAGGCCGACTCGCTGCTCGCCGCAGACGCCGAAGCCGTCTATGTGATCACCGAGGACGGCCGGGTACGCGCCGTAGGCCGGTCCGATGCCAAGGTCCGCTGGACCGTGAAGGTCGACGCGGACCTCGGTGAGAAGGCAGCGTCACGCGGCCTGGCCGCACAGCGCCGACTGGTCATCACGGCTGCGGACGGTTCCGTGGTCGCCCTCGACACCGCCGACGGCCGGCAGGTCTGGCAGCACCGGCAGCTGACCGTTTCGGGCCGGGTCCAGGCCGATCAGTCGGAGGGCACTCTGTGCGTGACCGGCAAGCAGTTGTCCGCCTTCGATCTCCTCAGCGGCAAGAAGCGCTGGTCGACGGAGAGCCCGAAGCTGCCCAATGGCAATCCGGCCTTCTGGAGTTCCCCGACGATCGACGGCCAGATCGTGTACGCGACCGAGGTCATCTTCCCCGCACAGATCGACATGCGAACGGGAAAGACCACCGACTGGATCTACACCGGTCTCCTCGACTGCGATGCGGGCAGCCCCCTCGTACTGCAGGGCAATGCGCTCTGGTCGGTGGCCGCCGACGAGAAGCAGGCAGCGGTCCGGGCCTTGGACCTCTCCGCCGATCCGCAACCGACATGGATGTTCCCCGTGCTCGAGAACCCTGACCGCTACTGGCTCACGGGTGACGCGCACCGTGTCTTCGTCCTGGACGGCACATCACTCAGCGCCCTGCCGGTGTTCTGACCACGGCCTCGCCGTCAAGGCCGCGCGACCCACCACGCCCGAACGACTACTGCTGCACCAGGGACGCGGCGCCTGCGGTGGCCGCGCTGCCGACGGGGGCGTCGTCGGTGACGACCTCGACGTACGGGAAGCGCAGGCTCAGGCGGGCGGCCCGCACCGGGTCGGGCTCTACGGCGAGGTGCCGCCCCCGGCCGCCCAACAGCTCCCGGACCAGGGCGGTCACTCAGGGTGTGTCCAGTTCCACGACCACGGCCTGTCCCGACTCGGGCACCGCGTGGTCAGGGCCATGGCGATCCGGCGGGGGCCGGGCGCCCCGGCGCGGGCCCAGGGTCCTCAGTGCGGGGGCCCGCCGGGCAGGGCGGCTCGGTCGCTCGTCACAGCGCTGCTCTCTCGCGTTGTAAGGGAGTGGGCGCGGAGTGCCGGGGCACGGCGAGGCGTGCCCCGGTACCGGGCGGTCACTCGCGCATGCCCGCCAGTTCGACCGGCCGGACGCGCAGCGCGAACGACGCGGGCAGCACGGAGGCCACCATCGCGAGCAGGGCGCTCGCGCCGATCACCGCGGCGACCGTGCCCCACGGCACGACGACGTCGGACCACACGTCGAGCAGGCCGAGGGCGCTCCACACACCGAGCAGGTTCACCCCGGCGATCACCGCCCCGAGCACCGCGCCGACCGCGACCACCACCAGAGCCTCGACCCCGACGAGCCGCAGCACCTGCCCCTTCGTGGCGCCCGCCAGCCGCAGCGAGGCGAGGTCGCGGACCCGGTCCGAGGTCGCCATCATCAGGGTGTTGGCGAGCGCGATGCCCGTGTAGACCAGGGCGATGCCGAGGATCATCCACAGGCCGAGCCGGGTGTTCTCGCTGGAGCGCGGGTAGTGGGCCTCGACCCACCGGTCGCCCGTCAGGAGTTGGACGCCGGTCGCCTTCGCGGCGGCGCCGAGTGCCGCCGCCGCGCTGTCCGCGCCGTCCCGGGGCAGTGCGATGTCGACGCGGTCGACGGGGGCGCCGGCGGCGTTGCGCTCGGTGAGGTAGACGCCGTTGCTGCCGGTGCCGGTGGAGAGCACCGCCGCGATGCGCAGGTCCGCCTTGCGGCCGTCGCCGAGCCAGACGGAGACGGTGTCCCCCACCTTCGTGGTCAGCCACTCCTCGTTGACGACGATGCTGTCGTCGTCGAGGTCGGCGAGGCGGCCCGCGACGACCGGCAGGTGGGAGACGGCCGCGTGCGCCGCCGGATCGACCGCCTTGGCCTCGGACTTGACGAGGGCGACCCCTTCCTCCAGGACGGTCACCCCGGTGAACCGGGTGGCGCTGACGGTCACGCCGGGGACGGCTCCGGCGCGCCGGACGAACTCGTCGGGCAGCGCGCGGCCCTCCCCGCCGGCCGTGGCGACGTAGTCCGCGGTGATCTGCTCCCGCGCCTCGCCGGCCTTGGCCTCGCTGATCGTGGCGGTGGTGCCCATCAGGGAGGCGGCGAGGGCGACGGTAATGATGACCGGGGCGGCGACGGCGGCGGTCCTGCGAACCCCGGCGGACGCGTTCTCCCGGGCCAGCATGCCGGTCGCGCCGGGAAGCCGGGCCGGCAGCCAGGTCAGCAGCCGGGTCAGCGGTTTGACCAGGACCGGCGCGAACAGGGCGAACCCGACGATCAGCAGCATCGGCTGGGTGATGTAGGTCTTGCGCTTGAGGACGTCGCCCGGGCTGTCCAGCAGGGCCAGGGAGAGCAGCCCGAGGCCGGTCGCGAGGACCGCGCCGCCGATCAGCCAGCGGCTCACCGGCATCGCCCGGGCGTCGACCGCGGACTCGCGCAGCGCCTCCGTCGGACCGACCCGGCCGGCCCGCCACGAGGAGACGACTACCCCGCTCAGGGCGACGAACAGGCCCGTCCAGAACGCGGTGTGCAGCGGCCACGTCTGCTCGCCGATCCGGAACCAGGCGGGGGCGATGCCGACGTCGGCCATCCAGGTGGCGAGCCGGGGTGCGCCCGCCGCGCCGAGCCGGCAGCCGGCCGCCGAGGCGAGCACGCCGACGACGAACGCCTCGATGAGCACCATCCGCCGCACCTGGGAGGGGGTGGCACCGGCGGTGCGCAGCAGTCCGAACTCCCGGCGCCGCTGGGCGACCGCGAAGGAGAACGTCGAGGCGACGACGAACACCGAGACGAAGCCGGTGACGCCCGCGGCGGTGCCGAGGAGCGCGTTCACCGAGACCAGTGCCTCCTCGTCCCGGTCGGGGTCCAGGTCGGCGCGCCGGCGTTCGTCACCGGTCAGTACGTCGAACCCGGCGCCCACGGCCGCCTCGACCCGGTCGGCCGGAGCGTGCACGGCGACGGCGTCCACGTCGGGAGAGATCCGAGCGGCCTCGGCGTCGGTGAAGAACAGCGCGTTCTCGAATCCGGCCGACGCGACCGTCCCGACGACGGTGATCTGCTCGGAGCCTCGGGCGGTGGTGGCCTGCACCCGGGTGCCGGGCCGCAGCGCGTCCCCGGTGGCGACGGCCTCGCCGGGGGCGGAGGGGGCGCGTCCGGCGGTCAGTGTGTAGGGGGTGAGCCCGGCGACCGACCACGGGTGGCCGACCGTGTCCTCGCCGAGCCCGGGGCCCGAGACGGGGAAGGTGCGGTCCTCGACGGCCTTGCCGAGCGCCGCGAGCTTCGCGGTGACGGCGGCCGGGACCGCCGCGGGGTCGGTGATCGTCTGCGTACGTTCCCCGATGGGCGTGTCCGCCCGTACGAGGTCGGAGGTCTTCACGACGACCGGCGCCTTCACGAACCGCTCGGGCCCGCGGTCCGGAGCGTCGAAGGTCGCCGCGAGGGCCAGCCCCGTGGTGGCGATGAGGCCGACGCCGAGGGCGAGGGCGATGAACGAGCCGATGAACGTGACCCAGCGGGTCCGCATTCCCTGCAGAGCGAGCTTCAGCACGGGAGGGCCGCCAGTCCGGTCATGTGCGCGGCGACCTGCTCGGCCGTCGGGGCGAACAGCTCGTCGTGGACCCGGCCGTCGGTGAGGAACAGCACCCGGTCCGCGAAGGAGGCGGCCACCGGGTCGTGCGTCACCATGATGACGGTCTGTCCCTGGTCGACCATCTGCCGCAGCAGCGTGAGCACTTCACGGCTGGTGGTGGTGTCCAGAGCGCCGGTCGGCTCGTCGCCGAAGAGCACGTCCGGCCGGGTGACCAGGGCGCGGGCGAGCGCCACCCGCTGCTGCTGGCCGCCGGACATCTCACTGGGCCGGTGCCCGGCCCGCTCGCGCAGCCCCACCTTCCCCAGCACGTCCAGGACATCGCTCCGCCTGGGGCGGCGGCCGGCGAGCCGCAGCGGCAGCGCCACGTTCTGCTCGGCGGTGAGCGAGGGCAGCAGGTTGAACGCCTGGAAGACGAAGCCGATGCGGTCCCGCCGCAGCAGCGTGAGCTTCTTCTCGCTCAGCTTGCTCAGGTCGGTCTCCCCAAGCAGCACCTCGCCGCTGGAGGGCCGGTCCAGGCCCGCGGTGCACTGGAGGAAGGTCGACTTGCCGGAGCCCGAGGGCCCCATGACGGCGGTGAACGTACCCCGGGGAATGTCCAGGGAGACGTTGTCCAGGGCGGTGACGGCGCTCGCGCCCTTGCCGTAGGAGCGGGTGACCGAACGGAGTCGGACGGCTGCTTGATTCATGGTGTCCACTCCATCGGGCCCGGATCCGGCGCACATCGCAGCCGGACGGAGTCTTCGGGGTGGAGGTAGCTCCACCCTGATGTGCACGGTGGTTGTACCGGGTGGAAGGCGGCAGGGCCCTGGGCGGCGACAGGAAGGTGCGCGGGCAGCCTCCTGCCGCAGGCCAGGTCCACTCAGGCCCGGTCAGGCCAGGCCAGGTCAGGTCAGGTCAGGTCAGCGAGGCGCCGACCAGCACCGTGGAGCGACGGACACGGTCCGTCAACGCCTCAACGCCTCAACGCCCCACACGACCGCGGGGTGGCGGGAGGCGGCTCGGAAGGACGGCCCGCCGACTGGGTGGTCCGCGCGTTCTCGGGCCTCATATCGTGCCCCCATGCACTCACCCAGCCTCCGGCAGGCCCTGCACCAGCGCCGATACCTCCGGAGCAGCTGGCCGTGGCGCTGCGCCCTGTACTTCCTGACCAGCGTGCCGCTCGGCGCCGCCCTGCTGGTCTGCCTGCTCGTCCTCGCGCTGACCGGCAGCCTGCTGACCGTGGTCCTCGTCGGGGTGCCTCTGCTGCTGACGCTCGTTCTCGCCGGGCTGCCCGTCGCGCATGTGGAGCGGCGCCGGCTGCGCCTGATCGACCCGGCCGTACCGCTGGACGACGCCCACCAGGATCCGCCGCGCACCGGGCCGGCCGCCTGGCTGCGCACCCGCCTCCAGGAGCGCTCCACCTGGCGGGAGTTGGGATACGCCCTCCTCTTCGGCTGCCTCCTGTGGCTCCTGGAGGCCGCCGTCATCGGCACGGTCCTCGGGGTGAGCGGGGGGCTGATATCCACCCCCCTGGTCATGGCGATGGCAGGCGGCGGCGAGGAGGCACGCGTCATCAAGCTGTGGCTGGTCCACTCCTACCCGGCGGCGTTCGCCGTCGCCCTGGCCGGGGTGCTCCTGCTCCCGCTGCTGGCCTATCCGCTCGGCCTGCTCGCGGTGGGCCGCGCCCAGCTCACCCGCCTCCTGCTGGATGCGTCTCCCCGGCAGGACGACGTACGGGTCCAGGAGCTGAGCCGGTCGCGGATGCGCCTGGTGACCGCCTTCGAGGCCGAGCGCCGCCGCATCGAACGCGACCTGCACGACGGTGCCCAGCAGCGGCTGGTCGCCCTGTCGATGCACTTGGGCCTGGCCCGCCTCGACGCCCGCGAGGAGCCCCTCGCCGGGCTCCTGGCCCAAGCCCACGGGGAGGCCCAGGCCGCCCTGGTCGAGCTGCGGGAACTGATCCAGGGCATCCACCCCCGGATCCTCACCGACCGGGGTCTGGCAGCGGCCATCGAGGACATGGCCGACCGCTCCCCCGTCCCGGTCGACCTCGATCTCGACCTGCCCCACCGCTTCCTCGAAGCGGTCGAGTCCGCCGTCTACTTCGCGGTGTGCGAGGCGCTGGCGAACGTCGCCAAGCACAGCCGGGCGACCCGGGCCACCGTCGAGGCGCGCGTCGACGGAGGCCAACTCGTCGTCCGCGTACAGGACAACGGCGTGGGAGGCGCGGACGAGGCCGACGGCACCGGGCTGGAGGGAGTCGCGGATCGCATCTCCGTCCTCGGCGGCCACTTGCTAGTGTCCTCACCGTCCGGCGGCCCCACGGCCTTCCGCCTCCTCGTACCCTGCACCCCGGCTCCGGACCCCCGACCCGACTCCCCGCCGGCCCGATAACCGATAGAGGAACCAGATGTTGCGCATCGTGCTGGCCGAGGACAGCGTGCTGCTGCGGGAGGGCCTCGTCGGCCTCATGGAGCGCTTCGGCCACCAGGTCCTCGCCGGCGTCGGCACGGCGGACGAACTCATGACGGCCGTCGCCGAGCACGACCCCGACATCGTCGTCACCGATGTACGGATGCCGCCGGGCTTCTCCGACGAAGGGCTGCGGGCCGCGCTGCGACTGCGCGAGAAGAACCCCCGGCTGCCCGTCCTCGTCCTGAGCCAGTACGTCCAGCGCGCCTACGCCGAGGAGCTGCTCGACTCCTGCGACGGAACCCACGTCGGCTACCTCCTCAAGGAGCGCGTCGGCAACGTCGAGGAGTTCACCGAAGCCCTCCGGCGGGTCGCCGCCGGCGCGACCGTCGTCGACCCCGAAGTGGTCCGCCAGCTCCTCCGCCACCACCGCGACCCGCTCACCAAGCTGACCCCCCGCGAGCAGGAGGTCCTCGCCCTGATGGCCGAGGGCCGGTCCAACGCCTCCGTCGCCGCGGCCCTGCACGTCAGCGAGGGCACCGTCAGCAAGCACTTCGGCTCCATCCTCACCAAACTGGACCTGAACCTGTCCGACGCCACCAACCGCCGGGTCCTCGCCGTCCTGGCCTACTTGCGCGGCTGACCTTCCGGGGGCGTTACGGTGCCCCCCTCGTCCGGGTCCGCTCGGCCGGCATCGGGGGTGGCGCAGGGCCTGGCCGATTCCGCCGCGCCCGGCCGGATGGAAGCCATGGCCGGGGAAGCTGAAGGAACGGCCTTGGAGTTGTGCGCTCAGCCGCGAGATCCTGGTCGGCCGCACCCTCGCGGGTGGGCTGGAGGCCGTACGCCCGTCCGACGGGAAGCCGTTGTGGAAGGCGGCCTCCCCCTCCCCCGGCGACCGGGCCGCGACCAGCAACCGGGGCGTGGTCCTGCCGGGCCGCGGCAGCAGCCCGCTGATCCAGGACGATGTCGTCGTCACCATGGAGGCCGGTGTGGTCAGGGGACGTGCGGCCACGGACGGGAAGGTCCGCTGGGAGAGCGACACGGGTGGCGGCGAGGAGACCGAGCTCTTCGGCGACCCGCTGCTCGGCGACAAGGTCGCGTTCTTCAGCCTCGGCGGCGGCGCGGCAAGCGTATACGCGGTGGACGTCCGCAGCGGCGAACGGCTGTGGGTGGAGGGATTCACCTCGCACGACGCGCCGACGGCCGGGTACGGACTGTAGCGCGCCGAGACCTTCGTGGAGGGCAGGCTCATCGCCGTGACCGACGGCGGCCTGGTCGCGTTCGACGGCAAAACCGGGGAGCGAACACCGGTGATCGTGCCGGGCGACGAAAGCTGCGCCGCGATGCGCGTCCACGGTGGTCAGGTGTACTGCGACATCGAGGGCCAGGACCCCGCAGTCCTGGACGCGGTCACGCTACGCCCGGTCCCGGCGGACCAGGACCCGAACGCCCGTGCCCCGCGGGCCCAGCGCGTGGTCGCCGCCGGGAGGCGCGAGTACGGGCTGGAACCGAACGCGTCCAGGGGCGCGGTTGAACTCACCGCCCTCTCGGCCCCCGGCGTCGGCCGGTCTTCGCGCACCGTCGGCGCGCTGCCCGGACAGGAAGCGGACCAGGCCGAGTCGGCGAAGGCCGGCTACCTCCACTCGGAGCCGGACGTCGTCGGATCCACCGCGCTCTTCGCCGACAACCGGAACCTCTACACCCTGCCCCTGCGCGGCGGCGAGAGCGCACGGCACGAGATCGAGGGAGCGCCCGGGTACGTACCGCCCGGCGGTTCCGGTGCCGGAACCGACGACTTCGGAGAGTTCGACGACGTGGCGAACAAGGTCTGGGCGCAGGCGTACGACGCGACGGCGCTCACGGCGACCGATGTCATGGTGGGTTCGCCGGGCTTCATGTCGCCCGAGCACGTCAACGGCGACCGGTCGGTGACCGGCGCGTCCGATGTGTTCTGCCTGGGAGCGGTACTCCGCTTCGCCGCCACCGGCCACGGACCGTTCGAGGACACCGAACTCGCCGCGATCGTGCACCGCATCGCCCAGGGGCGGCCCGACCTCTCCCGGGTGCCGGAGGAGCTGCGGCAGACCGTGGCCGACTGCCTGCACCGGGATCCCGCCAGCAGGCCGACGACCGCCGAGCTGATCCGGGCGCTCGACACCTCGTCCCGGCCGGAGCGACCGGGCGTCCCGCACGCGTCGACCCCCGGCGCCTTCTCCTGGCCGGACGACGTGCGCGAGCTGATCGGTACGTACGAGACCGCCGTGGCGGCGGCTCTGGAAGCACCCCCGATGCCCCGGACCGCCCCGACTCCTGCCCCGACCGGCGCCGTTCAGGGCTCGCTGCACGGGCAGAGCGCGGGGGCGGACACGACGCACCGGACGGGCAGCCGGAGCTGGGGCGGTCCCGCACCGGGAGGCCGGCGTGGGCGCGCGGCCGCCGGCTGCGCCTGGCCTTCGCCATGGGAGCGGTCCTGCTCTCCGGAGTGCTGGCGGCCGCCCTGCTGGTCCTCCCGGACGACGACCCCGGACCGAGGACCCCGGGCACCGCCGCTCCGGCACCGGAACGCAGTGCTGGGGAGAGCGGCGAGAGCACCGCCCCTCGGCCACGCAGCCCGCGCGCACCGCGGCCGTAACCGTCAGCGGGATGACGGACTTCGGGCCCGACAGCCTGGACCGAACCCTCCAACCCGAGGACTGGCGCCCGTGGGCAGCCTCCTTCGAAGGTCCCGGCCGCTGACGACTGCGCGCTCAGCGGCGATGTCATCGTCTGCCGGCTCCGGGACGAGGCGACACGGCAGACCCGGCTGGAGGTGCGCGACGCCTCCGACGGCTCCCGGCTGTGGGGCTATCCCGCCGAAGGCGTGCCCACCGGCCTCCTCGGTGTCGGCGGCCTCGACGTCGACGACCGGCACGCGTATGCACCGCAGCCGACGGGGACGGGTTCGACGTGCTGAACCTGCCCGACGGAAAGCCGGTCGCCCGTCTCCCGGGCCGGACCGGGTACGACTCCTCGGGGGCCCGCGTCCACGACGGGCGGGTCTTCGTCTCGTACGCAGGCGGCGGCAGAGCGGGGAGCAGCACCAACATGCAATTCCGCGCGTACGACACCGACGACCGCGCCCAGGTCTGGGAGCGGGTGATCCCCTGGGCGTTCCCGTCCAGTCTTGACGTCGTGGGCGACCGCGTGTGGCTTACCGGCAGCCGGGCGACCTCCACCCTCGACCCGGCGACCGGCAAGACACTGGCCGAGATTCCCAGGAACTGCGACCGCCGCATCCGCAACGCCCCCTACGACATCTGCGGCGGCGCCATCATGGACGCGCGGACCCTGCGACCGGCTCGATGAGGTCGCGGATGCCCTCGACGCTGGGCGACTTGTCGCACTGGCGATGAAGGATGCGCCGGTCGCGGTCGGCGCCTAGGCGCAGCAGCACGTACAAAATGCGTACTGGCCCCCGGCGGTGATCTGACACTGTTGGCGAATGGTTGTAAGCACTTCTTTGTGTCCCAGGTCGGAAGGTGATGTGACTCCGCCGACGGGCGCAAGCAGTGGATCTGGCTCTACTCGATCCTGGTGGGTGGCATGTCGCGCCGCGCAGAGCGCGCTCCAGGCGGATCAGCTTGCGTGTAGCCGACGCATCCTCGACGCTTCAGGGATGATCGATACGGGGCTCGCGCAACGGATCGTGCTCGTCACCGGAGGCAGCGGAGGAATCGGCGGGGCAATTAGTCGTGCCTTCGCTGCTGAGAACGCTCGCGTGGCCGTGCACTACTACGTCCCGGAGGAAGCGTCACCTCCGGGCAGGGAATGGGAGCATGTGACTCCTCCGGCAAAGGCGGCGGAGGATCTGGCGCGGAAGCTTGGCGAGGCCATCACCGTTGCGGCCGATCTTTCCGCAGGGGACGCCGCTGAGCGTTTGTTCGACCACGTTGAAGCCCGGCTCGGGCCCGTTGATGTGCTGGTGAACAATGCTGCCCATTGTGAGAGTCCAGATACCATCGATGCACTGACTGCAGCTGGTCTGGAGCGCCATTACCAGGTCAATGTCGCCGCACCGGCGTTGCTGACGTCCGAACTCGCACGCCGTGCACGTGACGGTCAGTCTCCCTGCGTGGTGAACATCTCCACCGACGCCGCACGCGCATTCCCCGGCCAGATCGGTTATGGCACGTCCAAGGCAGCTCTGGAAGCGTTCACCCGTGCTGCCGCACTTGATCTCGGGCGTTCAGGGATCAGGGTCAATGCCGTGGCGCCTGGGCCCGTGCAGACCGGTTGGATGGACGCCGCGCTGATCGACCAGGTTCGGGAGAACGTACCTATGGGACGGCCGGGCGAGCCGGAAGACATCGCCGACGCTGTCGTGTTTCTGGCTTCCCGCCAAGCGCGGTGGATCACCGGACAGGTTCTGCAGGTGGCCGGCGGGCACGCTTTGTGAAGCCGTCTCCCTCCGGCTGGGAGGTCCGCTCTTACTCGGTGGGGCGGAGGGCTGACAGGTGAGACGCGGGTGCGGGCTCGTGGGATATCGGTCCACCAGGCGTTAAGACGGTGGAAGTTCATCGCGGTGGCGGTGAGCTGGTGCTGTAGCCGGGCCTTGGCCAGCCCGTGATAGCGGCATCGCCGCAGGCCGAAAGCACGGACGCCCTGGGAGATGGTGCCTTCGACACCCGCCCGGTGTGCATACTGCTCCTCCCACTCCTGGGTGTCTTCCTGGGCTCGTGCATGCTCGATCACCTCCTGCTCCGCCCGGGGACGGAGGTTGATCCGGCGCCCCATCGTGGCGTTCGTGCCGGCACGGGTGCACTGCTCCCGGTCCTTGCAGGGACGGCAGAGCCCCAACGGGAACCGTGCCCGGACAACGGCTGCTCCCTGCTGGGAGCGGTCTTCCCGCCAGTTGCTGGTGGTCTTGCCGTTGGGGCAGGTCACCCGCCGGTTGTCCCAGTCGATGGTGAAGTCGGTCTGGGAGAAGCCTTCGGCGTCCTTGGTCTGCCAGCTGGTGGACGCGAGGATCGGGCCCACCAGGTCGACCTCGTGGTCCCGGCGGGCGGTGACCACCTCTCGCGCTGTCGCATATCCGGCGTCGACCAGGTGCTGGCCGGGCAGGAGGTCGCGTTCGGCGAGGTGGGCGTCAATCGGGCCGACCAGGCGCACGTCCTGGACGGTGGAGTCGGTGGTGGCAACGTGGGTGATCAGGTTCGGGCTGTCTGGTTCGCAGGTCCCGGTGAGGTGGACCTTGTAGCCGTCCCAGAAGGTGCCGCGCTTCACGCTCCCCCGCGCGTCGGTGTCGTAGGGCGTGACCAGCCGGTCCGCGCCCGGTGGGCGGTCCTTGAGGTCCCGGCACCGGACCTGCCCGTCGTCGACGAAGTACTGCTGGACCCACATCTGCCGCAGGGTCTGGACCCGGTCAAGCAGCCTCAGGGACGCAGGGGCGTCGGGTCCGTGCAGGGCCGCCAGCAGCCTCATCCCGTCGGGGCCGATCTGCTCGAACAGCTCGGTCTGCTTGGCCTTTCCCTCGGGCAGGCGGGTGTCTTCGAACCGGATCGCATACCGGGCGAACCAGTCGGCCGGAACCCAGGCGGCCAGCCACTCCGGCTCGCTGTCGGGCCACGCTGTTCAGCGCGGCCCGCAGAGTCTCGCCGAGCCGCACCAGGCCGTTGATCTGTCGCGTGGCGGAGAGCACGATCGTGGAGTCCGTGCGAGCACGGCCGCCAGCCTTGAGCAGGCCGTGCTCCGCAGCGGCCCCAAGAACTCGGTCCAGGAGCTGGACCCCGGCGTCTCCGGTGATCCGCCGGTCCCTGAACTCAGTCAGCACCGAGTGGCCGAAGCCCGGATCGCCCCGGCTCCAGCCCGAGGAGATACTTCCAGTCCAGCCGCCCGCGCACAGCGTCTGCGGCCTGCCGGTCCGAGAGCCCCGCGGCGAACTGCATGACCGACACCAGCGCCAGCCTGCCTGGCGACCACGCTGGCTTCCCCCGACTCGGGTACAACTCGGCGAAGTCCGCATCCGAGAACAACTCGCCCAGCTCATCACGTATCCGCATCGCCAGGCTGCCCTTCGGGAACACAGCCCGCGCCACCCAGGCCGTCTCCTCTGGAACCCCATCGATCTTCCTGGCGTGCAACGACACCGACACCCTCCCCAAACACAACGTCGGCCTTCACGACCACAACGGGTCATGAAGGCCGACGTCACGTTCAGGCCCCGGATTCGCCAACAGTGTCGTGATCTTGCCGGGGGCCAGTCGCGTACCGCATTTGATCTGCGGTTTTCCAGCTGAGCCGCCTTCGGGATTCGAACCCGAGACCTACGCATTACGAGGGCCTGCAAGATCGTGACGGTGGGTGGCGAATGATGCTGTCTGAACCTGATTTCCCTGGTCAGCTAAGTGCGAGCGCCCACAAGGTGCCAGCCAGACCCGATCCGTGCCGCCCCGTCCGCTCACGCACCGCTCACGCGCGCTGGACGTTCGACAGCCTGCTGCGACAGAGCCTGAGCTCCCGAGACGAAGAACGCAGCACGCACTGCCGCCATCATCATTTCCCCCGTTGTCCCATGCGCCCCCTCGTCATGGATTCATCGAACCCCTCCTGTGGCAGCTCAGTAGTGGAGTCGCCAGCGGTCCCGCCTCACTCAGAGCTGCCCGCCCACCGCCCGGCAGGTCTGCCGGTCACAAGCGTGCTCGATGCGCGCCGTCGAATCGTCCGTGCGGAGGAAGAGGACGAACTCGCAGCCCCCCACCATTCCTTTCTCCTTCGCCAGCACTCGCAGGCTGGAGAGCTGGGCCGCACTCGTCGCTCGCTTGAGAACGATAGGCGTGGGGTGACCAGCCATGGAAAAGGTTCGGACCATGGGGGCCTGCCGCATTCCGAGCTGCCACGTAAGCCAGCTGCTGACGACGACGCCGCTGCCCCGGAGAATGTCCTTGTCCACAGTGAGACGGACCCCGAAGACGTTTCCGGCGGGATCTGCGGCCATGGTTGCCGGCCGTACCGGCTCGCTCTCCTCGATCGGAACCGCCCCGCGCGCGACAAGGTCGATCAACCCGTCGTCCGTCGTGCCCACCCTGTCGTCCAGCAGACACTGCTGAAGGCGCCACAACGTCACTGGGTACCGCTCACTGACCTTCACGAAGAGAGCCTCCCTGGGCAACGGCCCCAGTTCGGTCAGCACCGCTACGAAAGCCTCCACGGCGTTCGGGTACGGAGTGACGTTCAGGTGAGGCCATTCAGCCAGCGCCCACTTGCCCTCCAGACGGAGCTGCACGAACCTCTCGTCCCGCCTGAGCGCCTCGGATACAGCGGGCTTCCGCCTGATTCCGGTCGGTTCCACCAACTCCTCAGCCCGGCAGGGCTCGCCATTCGCCAGCAGGTAGAGGTAAGCCGCGTCCCTACCGCGGGCGCGACGGCGTAGCCAAGAGCCCTCGAAGCCGGGGACCAGAGGGCTGTTTGGATGCCCGAGAATATCCAGCACAGGGACCTCGCCGGGTACACCAGCGCTCGCGAAGGTCACCGCCACGTCCTCCCCACGCAGCGGCGCCTCCCCCACCCCAACTCGCAGCAGCATCTCCAGGGCGCTCGGATTGCGTGTCCACCAGCCGTTCAGACGACCAGCCCAAGTCAATGGAGGCTCAGCCCCGATGTCTTGGAGGAGAAGACCGACACCAACGTGCTCGTGCACGGCCAACACCGCGGCCACCTCGGACTCGGGTACCGCCGGGCGCACGGTGAGGGCCATGAGCCGATCCCGCCAGTCGTCGACGAAGGCGTCGGCGAAGGCGCAGAGATGCTCCCGTGCCTGCAGAAGCAACTGGCGAACCCTTTCGCGGCTCATCTCGTGCTCCTGCCCGATACTCCCGAGCGTTCCCCCGCTGGCACGTTCCTCGACCATGCGACGCGACCGAGAGGGGAGAGCACGCCAAGCAGCGCCGAGCCAGTCGTCGTCATCCCTCGTCATGGCGGAGCCCCGCTCAACCATCGGTGACATGCGCGCTGATCAGATCGAGCCGGTTGGCGATCAGCTCGTTCTTCGCCTTCTGCTCCAAAGTGATCTTCCGAACGAACGAGTCCACCGTGCAGATGACCCACGGCAGAGCGTCACCGCCGGCCTGCGCAGCGATGGCCGCCCACGCGAGATGCTTGAAGTCGCGCATGGGAGCCCACGCGAAGCGCCGCTCCGTCTCCTCATCGTCCTCGTGGCGGATCGTCACGCGGAGCGGCTTGATGTCCAGGGTCTCGAGATCGACCGTCCAACCGGAACCAAGAGCCCTCACGACGAGCTCACTGACCGGAGTGGACGGCTTGGCTACGAGAGGGGCCCACTTGCCCACCCCGTAGGTGGCGCGGGTGTACTCCTTCATCGGCCTGTCCTTGAGCCACGGACGGACGTTCTCCGGCTTCCCGATGAACGGAAGGAGCCTTCCCCCTACCTCAGGGGCGGAGGTCCACGTCACGTAGTGACTGGTGCGTTCTGAATCCGGCAGGTAGATCCAGTTGAGGTCGGCCATCCGCTTGTAGAGAAGGCGCACGACTTCTTCTTCCAGGTCAGTGGGGATCGCGTACTTGCTCATTCGATTCCTGTCGTCAGAGGAAACTGGAGGCGGACCTCGTCCGCCTTGGTCTCAAGGTCTGCCGCGTCCTGAATCCAGTGGTCCATCAGAGACCCGACAGTTTCGTCGCTGAACTGGATACGGGAGGCGTGCGGCATTCGTACGCGCAGATGCTCGCTCTCCTGGGCCTCCTGCGCCTCCAGCGATCGCCGGAGTTCCAAGGTCGCCGCCACCCTGCGGATGTCGGTCACGAAGTCGAGGACACGCAGGGCTTCCTTGCCGGGGCTGAGCCGAAGTCCACGCCCGAGTTGCTGGACGAAGATCCGCCGGCTGTGCGTGACGCGCAGGAACGCGATGAGGTTGACGTCCGGGACATCGACCCCCTCGTTGAAGACGTCGACGCACGTGATCACCGGCACGCGGCCGAGCCGGAACTCGTTCAGCAGAATCTGGCGTCGCTGCCGCGGTAGTCCGCTGTGCAGGAACGACGCGTTAGACCACGCCGAGTCTGACGTGGCGAACAATTGGGCCATGTGCTCGGCGTGTTCGATGGTCTGGCAGAAGACGATGGCCCTCGGGTTGGCCGTGGTTCGCCACGCCTCGCGGAAGTGCTCGATGATCTCCTCGTCGCGCTGCGGCAGGAACAGTGACTTGTTGAGATCCTTGATCGACTGTCCGTGAACGCTGGCGTCCCTGACCGCGTTCCAGTCGACGTTGTCGACGTACAGCCGGTAATTGACGGCGGACAGGTAACCGGCGGCCATGCCTTCCGCGATGCCCATCTTGAAACTCGGGTACCGGAAGCGTGAGGTGATGTCAAACTTGTCGCCTCGCCAAGGTGTCGCCGTCACGCCGAACTGCTCAGCATTCCCACACAGATCGAGCAATTCCGCAAACCTGCCGGTCTCGGCCACGTGGTGGGTCTCATCGATCATGATCAGGTCGGGTCGGTAGCCCACGCGCACGGCACCGAGAACGGACTCAACGGTTCCGACGACGACTCCGTCGAGGCTTTCGGGTCGACTGTCCCCAGTGAGCAACCGCGTGGGAACGGACTTGGGGATGTGCCGCCACATCGCCTTCTCAAGCTGTGCGACGAGTTCCTTCATGTGCGCGACGACGAGAATACTGGCAGCCGGATTGACCTTGAGGTGACGGCTGATGATCTCCCCGCCCACAACCGTTTTGCCGAGCCCAGTCGCGAGCACGAGCAGGGCAATGCCGTTCGCGCCGAGATCTCGGACCACCGCGTCCGCAGCCTCAGCCTGATAGGGGCGCAAGGCGTACTTCGCGGGAACCGTCTCAGGCATCTGGTCCCCGATGGAACCCAGCGTCGCGCCGTGCCACAGGGAGATCGGCACACCGACTCCGTTGAGCACCACGCGGCGGGCTTCCGCCGCCGCGTTGAGGTCGGTGTTGGTGATCAGGACAGCCTTGTCCGCGCGGTACCACGTACGCGCCCGCTCCAGGTCGTCTACGCCGCTGCGGTCGACCTTCCCGCCCGCCTTCCACTTGCACTGGAAGACCCACTGCTCCCGACCTCGTACTGCCAGGAGATCCGCGCCGTGGTCGCCGGCGCCGTCAATGACACGCACGTCGTTGAAGCCGAGGTGCCAGAGGGTCCGCTCCACGGCGTGCGTGAGACCAGCGGGCCCTCCCTTCAGCAGCTCGTCAGCCGAGAGGAAGACGGCGCTCACTTCTCCTCCGCGAGGTCGTCGGCCAGCAGGCGGATGCTCAGTCTCGTGCGCAGCAGCTGGTTTGGGAGGCTGCTCCCCGCGAAGGTCGCCTGGGTCGCGACGTCGGAGAGGTAGCCGACCGTCCGCGCGAGGCTAAGCCGCCGCGCGGACGCGGACGCGACACCCTCGTAGATGCCTTGGAAAACCCGGTTGTCCATGAACGCCGCCGGCAGCGACTCGACGAGATGGACCAGGAACAGCGCCGGTACGTGGAGCAGGAACTCTCCGTTCGCACCGAGGTCGGCCGTACGGGTCACCTTTCCGTTGGCGATCATGGCATGCTCGGTGGCGGTCAGTTCGTCGGGCGAGAGAAAGTGATACGCCTTCTTCGCCTCACCAGTGCGGTCCAGTTCCGACGCCATGCGGTGACGGATCTCCGCCAACAGGTCCTGGGCCTCGGCACTGATCATCTGGGCGTCCAGAGCGGTGGCAGGCAGTGACTCCGCCCGGATCGCCGCGATGAGTTCGGAGTGGCTCCATTCCGTCTCCGCCCGCACCCTGAGCAGCACAGCGATCTCCGCGAGCAGAAGGTCCGCCGGGTCCGCGCCGAACTTCTGGAAGATGGAGTGATCGAGGTCGAGGAACGCCACGAGGCTGTTGCCCGCGCGCTGGTCGAGCAGGACGGGGGTGGGGTGCAGGTTCTCGTCGGTCAGACGTCCTCCCGCCGTCAACTGACGGGCCTCGACCTCGACGAAACCGACGCGCGGGTGACCGAAGGAGCGACTCAGTGCCGGGTAGGTGGTCGAGCTCTCCATGTAGCGCGTAACGCGTTCCTGCCGGGTCTCCTTGCGCTCCTCTGCGGCCGGTGAGGCGGAAGTAGCTGAGGTGCTGTCCTCCGAGGACTGCGCCCCGGATTCGGACTTCGACTCGTCTGGCCCCGGAACGGCCGTGGTGCTTTGGGTGCCCGCCCCGTTAAAACCGAGCGCTTCCATCACCGCGTCCTCATCCGGCCGTCCCGGGGTCACGGCGGCAGCCTTCACGTTCTTGCCCCGGCTCTTAGCCGCCTCGTGGTCCTCGACCGCCTGCCACCAGCGCTCATCGGTCTCGTAGTCGGGGTTGCCCCGGTGGAACTCCTGCCCCCACCGCCGGGTGTCTTCGTGCATCGGCTTGCGTCCGTCACCCGGGACCAGGTACCGGAGGCCAGCGTCGTTACGACGGAAACCCTTGAAGAGGAGTGCGAGCGGACTGGTGTTCTCCTCGTACTCGAGGTTCGCCGCGCGCTGGGGCAGCAGCGGTGCGACCCCCCTGACGATCTCGACCGCCGATCGCCAGCTGCGGTCGCCGTACTCGAAAGCGTCCTTCTGGTAGGTGACCGGGACGTGGTCGAGGTGAATCTCCCCGATGATGCGGCCGCCCTGGTGGGCGAGGTCCACCGGGTACTCCGGCTCCTCGTTGCCCACCGCGCCGTCCGGGTTGCGCCAGGTGAAGAGCTGCTTGTCCCAGCGGAGGATCTTGCGACCGTTGCGCAGGAAGTCGATCCCGTAGTCGTTCTTGTGCATGTACCGCTGGATGCCGAGCCACCCGTGCACCCGGCGCTCGCGAATGGTGAGCCGGTCGCTCCCGCAGTCCTCACAGGCATCCCGATCGGTGAGCTGCCACTGCCCGCAGTCGCCGCAGGCGAGACCGTTCTCCAGCTTCTGGTCGATCTCGATATAGGCGGGGATCCGCTCCTTGTTGTTGTAGAGGACCGAGCGGTCCTCACCCCAACGGCAGTGCCGGACGGGCTTCACCTGGAAGCCGCCGACCCACAGCTCGAACGGACGGTTCAGGAACATCCACGAGTAGACCTGTCCCAGGATGTTGCGCAAGGCCGCGCCGTTCTTGTTCAGCCACCGAGCGCGCGCGGGGTGCAGGCGACTGATGACGATGCGGGTGCCGTGCTCGTTCGGGTCGGCCTTCGGCTCCGTGATGTCCTCAGCCTCGAAGTCGTCACCGATGCGGTCCAGGTCGATCTCCACGCCGATCCACTCGGTGTCGCCCTGCCGCGTGGTCAAGACGCGCGTGCGCTTCCCGAGCCGGGCCGTCGAGACGTTGAACCCCATGCCGAAGAGACCGAGCTTGTCGTGCATGTCGTTGCCCGACCAGCCGGCCCTCACGGCCCGTTCCAGGCGGTCGTACGTCATGCCGCGCCCCGTATCGGTGATCACGAGCTGCCCCTGGGCGGAGTCGGGGAGTTCGACGCTGACGCGATACCCGCCTGCCCAGGGAGCCCCGGACCGGTTGATCTCCGTGAAGTCGTCGAAGGCGTTGTCGATCAGCTCCGCGATGCACTGCCACTCGTCGAACTCGATCTCACCCAGCATGCGCAGCACACGCGCGGAAGGAGTGATCTTCATAGGTGGACGGCCCTCCTGCCTCGTCTCGCGAAGACACGCCGAAGTAAGCCCTGCCGCGGGCAGCGCTTCGGAGCGCGGCTCGATAGAACCGTACGCGTGATGAAGACAGTAGAGGACAGCACTGACATTCCGCGCCAAGTTAGTTGCGAATCCGTCCACTTGAGGACGGAGGGCATGTCGCGCGGTGCGACCATCGGATCTTCACAACCGCAACGCAACCCGGCGCTCCGCGGGACTGGTGGCGGCCGCCGGCAGCCGCCTGGGAAACTGACCCCGTGATCCGTGAACCCGCCGAGGTATCTGTAGAGCGCGATGGGCGTGTCGAACTGCCGTTGGGGCTGCTGGCCGAGGCCGGCATCAACGTTGGCGAGGACCTGCTCGCTTTCAGCGAGGGAGACGGCCGCATCGTCCTCCGCCGCGCGTCAGACGCGATCAACGATCTCCTGAATCAGGGAACGCCGTGATCCTCCTGCACCGCAAAGTCGCGGACGACCGCGGCAACCCGACGCGCAGCTCGCACAGGGTCTTCGTGTTCCCAGATTCTGATGGCACGCCAGCCCGCCTCTACCAAGAGCTGGTCGGTTTGGGCGTCCCTGGCCCGGTTTCCATCGATCTTGGCGCGCCAGAAGTCACTGTTCGTGCGTGCTGGACGGCAGTGATCAGGGCACCCGTGCCAGAAGCACCCGTCCACGAAAACTGCGACTCGGGCGCGCGTGAAGACGAGGTCGGCGGTTCGCCGTACTCCGGGAAGCGGCCGCGCCGACACTCGGTAGCGTAGACCTTCGCGGTGCAGCAGTGACCTGATACGAAGTTCTGGTGTCGTGTCACGGCCTCGGTTTCCGCGCATCGTTGACCGCGTGGCAGGGGACGACGCCCACGACCCTTCAGGGAGAGGGCGCTCTCCAACCATTTCCCTGGCAGTGGCGATCTGCCAAGCCTGTTCAAGATTCGCCGCACGCGTCAGGTGCTCCACCTCTCCGACATACAGGGCAGGCGAACGCCCGTCTTCCGACCAACGGAGATAGGCCCTGATCCGACGAGTCCGGGGCAACAACTTCAGCGTGATCGAGGCCAGCGCGTAGTCGCCGTCTTTACGCTTGACATAGCGAACCTCCCGACCACCCGCGGCGCGATCCTGCTCGGCGACAATCGCCTTCCTGGTCCGTCCCTGCCGTCCCCGCCAAGCTCTCTCGGGCGGCGGCTTGTCCTTCCAGCCGACTTGCTGGGATCCGGCGGCGTCGTTCACGAGCGCCGTTCCGCGTCGTCGAGGGCTTTCGCGACAGCGCTGGTGAACACCTCGCCCAGCTTCACGGGAACCGCGTTACCCAACTGCCTCATGCGTTCACCTCGCGGACCCGCCATGCTCCAGCCATCACCGAATGTCATGACTCGGGCAGTCTCGCGCACCGTCATATACCGGTGCTCGGGGCGCAGCTGGCCGGTCTTCTCGTCGCGCACCAGGTTGTCGAGCTGCACGACCGACTCGCCACCGGGCACACCGTGCACACCGGCCTTGACTGTCTTGGCCGGCCGGTCAAGTTCATTGGGCGTGTGCCCGTCGTAGATCCTGGCTCCAGGCCACCCGATGTGGTCGGGGAATCCGCCCTGTTCCGTCGCCTTGTCCAACATGCTCGTGTTGATCCTGGGGAGCCCCACTAGGGCGTCTCGAAGGGTGAGCCAGGGTTGGAGCTCCTCATCCCCACTCTCGAACGACAACTGCTCATTCTCGTAGCGCGAGGTCACCAGATCGATGACGCGCTTCGGAATCTTGGCGCCCGCCTGCTTGTGGCGGTCCCAGTAGGAGCCCTCAAGGATCGTGTGGGCGAGGGCCGCACGAGAGTGGGTACGCGCGACAGCACGCTTGACCAGATCCGGGTCGACGCCCAGGTCAGCGCGGAACGCGAGGAGGATCACCCGGTTGCGAATTTGCGGCACCCCGTAGTTGGCGGCGTTCACATCGTGTTGCGTGACCGTGTAGGTCTCCGCCGGATCGGTGTCCTTCGCGTCAAGCCGCTCCCGCAACGCCTGGTCGTGCTGCTGCCACGTGGCGCCCTTTCGGCGCTTCACGGACGGCAGCGAGAGCTCGCGCTTGATGTACTCGAAGTAAGGGTTGAAGGACGGGCGGAGCAGCCCTCGGACGTTCTCACAGATGACGGCCTTGGGACGGATCTCACGAACCGCCCGGAACATCTCCGGGAACATGTTCCTCTCGTCCTCGTCACCCTTGGCGACCCCACCAAGGCTGAACGGCTGGCATGGTGGCCCGCCGGCCAGAAGGTCAACATTGCGATCCCTGAGGAAGCGCATGTTCAACCTTCGGACGTCTCCGGTGACCAGGGGGGGGTAGTGGAGCCGCTCAACAGCGCCTGCGGCGTCGAGGCCCTCCGCACGTTGCTCATCGATCTGGTCCAACCACTTCGCCAGCACATCGGAGTCGACATCCGCAGGAAACGCGTCGAAGCGATTGCCCTCAAGCGTCTCGCACGCCCTCTTAGCGAACTCGTTCAGCAGCAGGTGTCGGAAGCCGGTGTTCGTGCTGGCTTGGACCAGCCCGCCCCCGCCCGCGAAGAGCTCTACCGACGTCCGTTGCATTTTCCACTCCTAGCAGTTCAGTGCAGCCAAAACCATACCGCGGAGTAGTGCCGATTGTGACCCATGAGCCGAGGAGAATCGTGTGCAGTCGTAGGATCCGCAGCGGCGGAGGCCGAAAGAACAACGGCGACAGTAGTCGGCGCCTGTTCACCGGACAGGGCTCTCGTGCCTTGGGAAGCTGGGCCTCGTTCCGCGGTATGAGGGTGCGGACGCGGTTCGCAAGTGCAGACCGCGGAGCCCCCGCCCTGTGTAGAAACTCGTATCGACCGTGCCAGTGCCAGTCGGCCTCGAGAAGAGTCCCGTTCGTGGCCAGGCTTGTGCGAGGAACGCCCCGGGCAGAGAGCTCGCATGGGTGATCTCATCAAGGAATGGGCGACGCAGGTCGCGGAGACAGAACTCAGCGGCACGCTTCCCCAGAGGTGGGCGCACACACAGGGAGTAGCTGAACGCGCGGTCGAAGTAGGCGACACTCTCGGCCGGGACGTCAGCCTTCTCGTCGCCGCCGCCACGCTGCACGACGTCGGCTACGCGCCGCGGCTGGTCGTGACGGGGTTCCATCCACTGGACGGAGCACGGTTCCTTCGGGACGAGCATCGAGCCGACGAGCGTTTGGTACGGCTGGTGGCGAACCACTCGTTCGCGCTCCTGGAAGCGGAGGAGCGGGAGCTCCGGAAGGAGCTAGCAGGTGAGTTCCCATTGCTGGAGGAGCCGCTGCTGGTGGACGCCCTCGTGTACTGCGACATGACGACCACGCCTGACGGCGACCGAACCACCGCGCAGGACCGGGTCGCGGAGATCCGCAGCCGCTACGGGGACGACAGCGTGGTCGGGCGGTTCATCCGCCGGGCGGCTCCGGAGATCTTTGCCTCCGTGGAGCGGGTGGAAGCCGCCTTGGCGGCTCAGCCGAGGTAGGGGTAGGTGCCGGCGAGGTAGTCCCCGATCTGCTGGCGCATGCTCGGGTGGATGTCGTACTGGTCGAGGTCGGCCGGTTGAACGAAGCGGACGCCGTCGGCCTCGTCGTTGATCGTGGGAACTCCGCCGACGGGTCGGCCGATATAGGTGTTCTCGTACTGCTGGCGGATCTCGCCATCGGTGTACGCGACGATGTGGTTCGGGTTGGTGTAGACGCCGAGAAACCCGGTGAGCTCCGCGATGATCCCGGTCTCCTCCAAGCACTCGCGCACCGCGCACTCGGCCGCGGTCTCGCCGATGTCCTGGGCTCCGCCGGGGAGAGCCCACTGGCCGGTGTCGCGGCGCCGCTGGAGGAGGATGGCGCCGGTCTCGTCGGCGACGAGCAGGTTGCTGGCCGGGATGAGGGTGTTCGCCTTCGGGGCAGAGGGGTCGTTGTAGTACTCAGTCCTGCCCATGGTCAGCGGTCCTCTCCTGGTCGGGTGCCCATTGCCTCGCTGCGGCCCAGACGGCGTCGAAGCTTTCAGCGTAGTTGTCGAACCACCCTGTATCGCCTGCCCTCTTGAGGTGCAGGAGGGGGTTGGCGCTGGCCGGTTGGCCCCAGATGTGTGGGTTGACGAGCAGGTTGTCGTCGTAGCGGAACATGGACGTGTAGAGGGTGGTGTCGTGGAGTCGTACGCCGCACCCGGCCTCGCCCAGCAGCGGGCGGTAGTACGTCAGTGAGGCGCGGATCTTGGCGGCGAGGGTGTCGCCGATTCCCTCTTCGCGACCCCGTACGGCGACGGCCTGCCCGTCGGGATCGCCGAAGCACAGGCGAACCCGCACGCCGTCGGCGGCGCGCTCGGAGAGCATCTTGGCGACGTGAGGGTTGGACTGAGCGAAGAAGGTGCCGGAGAAGACGAGGACGCCGATCTCGTGCCGAGCCTCTCGCAGCAGTGCGAGCCATACGTCCCGGGGCACGCTGGCTCGGTTCTGGTAGGTGCCGACCAGCTCGGTGCCTAACCCGTCCCTCGGCCGGCCTGGGCGCTTGGACGGCTCGGGCCAGAGAAAGGTCTCTTCGACGCGCAGGTGTCGCGCGACGCGGAAGCGGTGCCGTGCATGGGGAATCCGTCCGCCCAGCCATCGGCTGACCGTCTTGGGATCTACCTCGCAGATCTCGGCGAGAGCATCGGGCGAGATGCCGCGTTGGCCGAGCACGGTACGCAGTCGGTTGTTCACAGCAGCCATCGAATCGGCACGGCGCGTGATCGCGCAAGGACGTTTTGGGACGCAGTCCGCTGTAGTGGAACCTCGCGGACTGCCTACTCTGGCGGCATGGAGCTCTTCGTCCTGTGGGACATCGACCACACCCTCATCGAGAACGCGGGGGTCAGCAAGGAGATCTACGCCGCTGCCTTTCGTGCCCTCTCAGGTCGGGAGCCCACGGAGCCCGCGCGTACTGAGGGGCGTACGGATCGGCTGATCATGCGCGACATGTTCGTCCGCGAAGGGCTACCCGTGCCCGACTGGCCCTTCGTCGAGACGGCGCTCGCCAAGGCAGGGGAGGCGCGCCTGGAGGAGCTGCGCAGGCGTGGGACCGCCCTGCCCGGTGTGCACGACGCCCTGAAAGCCGCCTCGGCTCAGACCGGTTGGGTCTCCTCCGTGCTCACCGGCAACATCTCCGCCAACGCCCGTGTGAAGCTTGCCGCGTTCGGGCTCGACTCCCTGCTTGATCTACCGGTCGGCGCCTACGGAGCGGACGCCGAACTCCGCCCCCACCTGGTCGCTGTCGCCCGCGAGCGCGCTCAACGGCTTCATGGTGTTGCGGCCGACATCCCCACCGTCCTCGTGGGGGACACCCCTCGTGACGTGGAGGCGGCTCTGACCACAGGCTCCGGCGTCCTCGCCGTGGCCTCCGGCATCCACACCCAGGAGGAACTGACCGCCGCCGGAGCCGTCGAAGTCCTGCCCGACCTGTCGGACACGAAGCGTGTACTCGGCATCCTGGGGTCCTTCGCAGGTCACTGAAAACGTCCCCGGACGTCCTTGGACCGTCCCCGAACGCGGTGTCGAGGTCCCCGAGCAGAAGGCCACTATCAGGCTCCCACCAGGCAACCAGCCGAAGGAGCCGAAGTGATCGAGGAAGTCACCGGGATCAAGAAGATCCGCATGCTGTACCTGCAGCTGCTCTACCGCTGCAACTTCACGTGCTTGCACTGCTTCCACGGCAAGCGGCTTCAGTACGCCGACGCCTTCACCGTCGAGGAAGCCGCGGATCTCCTCACCCTGATGCGGGACGAGTACGGCACCGAGGCCGTGACCCTGCTCGGCGGGGAGCCCTTCGTCCACCGGGACCTCGCGCAGGTCGTCCGCCACGCCAAGGAGGAACTGGGCCTGCGCGTCGAGATCTGCACCAACGGGTACCGCATCGAGCGCCGCCTGACCGAGATCGCCCCCTCGCTGGACCTACTCAGGGTTTCGCTGGAGGGCGTCGGGTCGACCAACGACGGTATCCGAAAGCAGGGCAGCTACCAGAGTGCCCTGGAGGCGCTCCGGCTGGCTCGGGATCTCGGCGTTCCGACCGGTGCGACCATGACCGTCACCACGCGAAACATCGCCGAAGTCCTGCCCCTCGGACGGGCCTTGGCGGGACTCGGGGTCCGGCAGCTCAAGCTCCACCACCTGCGGCCGGTCGGCAACGCCGCCGATCATCCCGAGCTGCTGGTCACCTCCCCTTCCGCCTACGGCCGGCTCCGGGACGAGCTGGCGTCAGCCGATCTGCCCTTGGAGGTGATCGTCGACGAGGACCTCTCCGAGGACGGTGCCCCGCAGGTGTGCGCCCCCTCCGATGGTCATCGCGAAATCGACCGCATCGAGGTCGACCCGCGCGGTGCGCTGACCATGTCCTGCAAGGCCGTGGGCAAGGACGCGCACGCCTTCTGGTACGAGAAGGCGGCAGGACGCATCGTCCACAAGCCCTCGTCCGTCGACGAACTCACCCTCGCGGTACCGGACGTGGTGTACGGCCGTGCCTGATCACCCGCGCTTCGAGAGCCTGGAGGGATTACGCGGCACCGGCAAATCCACTCTGGCGCCCATGCTCGCCGCCGCCCGGCAGGCCGTCCTCGTCGCTACCGTCCCGCTGCCCTACCAGCCGCTCAGACAGGCGTTGGACGAGCGGACGAACGTAGAGGCACGGATGTGCTTCTACCTCTCTGGCCTGTTCACCGCGGCCGAGGAGATCCAGCACCACCTCGACGCCGGCATCTCGGTCGTCGTCGAGAGCTACTTCGCCCGGTGCCTCACCACTCACCGGGCCTTGGGGGCACGGCTCGGTATCACCCTGCCGAGTTGGCTGCCGACACCCGCTACGTACCACCTCGTCTGCGACGAGGACGAGAGACAGCGTCGACTCGCTGGGCGGAACAAGCCGGTGTCGCGGTGGGACTCACTGATCGAGACCGTTACGGACCGGGTGACGGACGCCTACGCCTCGTTCCCCATGCATCGCGTCGACACCACGGGGCGCAGTCCCGACGAGGTTCTCCGAGTGATCATGAATACCGATACGCAAGGAGCGCACTCCCATGCAGACCCAAAGCCTGTGGGAGCACACCCTCACGTTCTTCCCGCAGTTCCTCGCCACGTTGCGGGAACGTGTCGCCCCTGACGCCACCGTCGCGGTGGTCGGCGCGAGCGACGGCAAGTTCGTCCTGCCCCTCGCCGCCGCCGGCTACCGCGTCGTCGCCGTCGAACGTGACGCGGTCGCCCTCCATGGGGGCGACGTCCACCTCCCGGGTGACAGCCAGGCCCACGCGTTGGGACTGATCGATCGACTGAGGCTCGAAGAACTCCACGAACGCGTCGAGGTCGTTGAGGACGACTTCCTGGACGGTGAACCTCTGGGCCTGCAGTGCGACGCGGTCTGGACGAGCTGCTCGTGGCACTACAGTGCCAACCACCACCGCCCGCTCGGCGAGTTCGTCGACCGCATGCAGCGCCTGGTCCGCCCGGGCGGTGTGTTCGGCGCGGAGTTCATGATGCCCGTCGAAAGACGCCACCACATGATCGAGCACTACACCTCCCCGGAACGCCTTCACCCCCACTTCATCGGCGACTGGGAGGTACTGCTCACTCTACGCACCACCGAGTTCACCGAGCGGCCCCACGTCGGCCAGCTGCACGACCACACCCACCGCATGGGCCTGCTGCTCGCGGCCCGGACGTCCACCCTCACCGACCACTTCTGAGAGAAGGCCCCATGAAGCACGAGTACGAGGCGAAGTTCCTGGCCGTGGACGTCGCCGGCCTCCAGACCAGGCTGAGCGCCCTCGGTGCCGTCCAGGCTTTCCCCCGCACGCTCCTCACCCGCAAGATTTTCGAGAACGACTCCCTCGACGGCGGGGCCTGGATTCGGCTGCGGGACGAGGGCACCCGATCGACGCTCACGCTCAAGCAGGTCACCGACGCCACGACGATCGACGGCACCAAGGAGATCGAAACCGAGGTCACCGACCTGCACGCCATGGCCGACATCCTGCGCCGGGTCGGCCTCACCGAGGTCCGGTACCAGGAGAACTACCGCGAGGAATGGCGCCTGGGCGAGGTCGCCTTCGACTTCGATAGCTGGCCGGACCTTCCCACCTTTCTGGAGATCGAAGGACCCGACGAGGCGTCGGTGCGCCAGGCCGCCGCGCTGCTGGACCTCGACTACTCCGAGGCCCGGTTCGGCAGCGTAGACGAGATCTACAAGAGCGAGTCCAGCCGCGACATCCTCGCCGAGCCCACGCTCCTGTTCTCCGAAGCCGAGAAGCAGAAAGACGCTTCTCCTGCGACTCAGGACCGTTGATCACGGAGGGAGAGAGCGATGCTGACGGAAGTCGCCCTACAGCACAGGGTGATCCCCGGGATCGCCGAGTTCGCCCGAGGAGGACTCCCCGCAC
The DNA here is from genome assembly GCF_042723425.1 of Streptomyces sp. NPDC058375. Classification (NCBI taxonomy): domain Bacteria; kingdom Bacillati; phylum Actinomycetota; class Actinomycetes; order Kitasatosporales; family Streptomycetaceae; genus Streptomyces; species Streptomyces sp. NPDC058375. The sequence continues at coordinate 125,440 of NZ_JBHXJG010000001.1, forward strand.
CGGCGGCCACCGACGACGGCAACGAGTGGGTCGACGGACTCTGCTGGCTCTACTGCGGGCAGCGGTGGACGCGCGTCCTGTGGATCGGTCCCGCCAGAGTCGCCGGGGCCCAAGCCCCGATGTACGCGTGCGGCGCCTGCATCGGCGAGCTGCAGGAACGGGTCTGGCAATCCTTCTTCAACGAGAGCCGCCCGGCCGGCTCCACGCGGCCGAGCGAATCCGCCGAGGTGGGGCAGTCGACCTCCGGCAGGAGAACGGGCAAGCATCGGGGCGAGAGCAGGCTCTTCCGCCGTAGTTAAGCCCCCGCCCCGGTCACGCTGGTGCCCGCTGTCCCCCGCAGCGAGAGCCCGTGGCCGGGGCGGTTGGCGTGCGTGCCTTCGGCGGAAGCCCCGAGAGAACAGCCTGACAACACAGCGACCGTTTCACGTCCACCGATACGGTCTTCCCTGCCATCCTGGGCCTCTTGGAGGAGCAGTCGTGACGCAGCAGACCACGGACAAGCAGCCGGGCATCGCCGCCGCCATCGTCGTTCACGAGGGCGGCGTGCTCATGGTCCGCCGCCGGGTGAGCGAGGGGCAGCTCTCCTGGCAGTTCCCCGCCGGGGAGGTCGAGCCCGGCGAGGAACGTGAGGCCGCCGCCGTACGGGAGACCCGGGAAGAGACAGGGCTGACCGTGGAGGCGGTCAAGCTGCTCGGCGAGCGCGTTCACCCCAAGACGGGCCGCCTCATGTCCTACACCGCCTGCCAGATCCTGGGCGGCACGGCTCACGTCGCCGATACCGAGGAGCTTGCCGAGCTTGCCTGGGTCACCCTCGGCGACATCCCGGAGTACGTGCCGTACGGGCTGTTCGAGCCGGTGCAGGACTACCTCGACGGTGCCTTGTCCGCGTAGACCGCTCCGAGCTCCGGCGGGGAACTGCGGGCGAGCACCAAAGCTCCACGACTTACTGGGTCTTGCCTGGATGCAGGGCTCCGTGCCAACGAACGCCTCCCCCCTCACAGACGTGGACGGTGCTTCTGTTCCGCCGGGACCGCCGACCGTGCGGGCTCAGCCACACCGGCCGATAGTGCAGTCGCGGACAGTCGCATGGTCGTAGTCCTGCGGGCGGCTTCGGCGCGGGGGTTGGGTGCGGGGTTGCGGCTGGTGTGCTGGATGCGCGTGATCAGGACGCGGGCGGGCTGGCGGGCGCTCGTGAGTTCGCGCTGAGCGGCGGCTTCCTTGAGGAGCTGGTGGGGTTTGTGGCCGCCTGCTTCGGCGTCGGCGAGGACGGTGGCGAGGGCCGGCCAGGCGGGGTCGGTGAGGATTCGGTCGGCGTGGTCGGGGACGGCGGCCCGGACGTCATGGGCCAGGGTTCGGCTGGCCTGGTCGCTCGGCTGACGAGCGGCGAGGTTGTCGATGACCGGGACAAGGGCGTGGTCGGCGGCGGTATGTAGGTGATGCAGGGCCTGACGGGCGGCTTCGGCCTGGTGGGCATGGTTCTTTACCTCGTGCCAGCGGGTGGCGATGATTGTGGCCCAGACGAGGGCGGCGAGCAGGGCGGCGAAGGTGCTGCCATCGGGGCCGGTGGCGGTGTGGGCGATGTCGCGGGTCGCGCGGCGCAGGGTACGGGCGGCCTGGTTCTCAGCGCGGATCTGGGAGCGCTGGGCGCGGGCGAATGTCCGTGCTGCGATTCGCAGTTCGGCTCGGGAGTGGTCAGGTGCCCTCTGCGCGGTGGCCTCGATGAGTTCGCCGAGCGCCGTGATGTGGGCCTGGGCGTGGGTGTCGTCGGTCATGCCTTGGTGGAGGGTGTCGAGGGCGTCGGTGGCCTGGTGCCAGGGGGTGGTGGGGCGCTGTCGGCGTGCGGTGGGGTGTTCTTCCGGTGCGGTGGTTTCCAGACGGGCCTTGAGCTTGGGGAGGGTGAGGTCGGGGGCGATCCTTCCGCCGGGGTGGAAGATCTGTTTCCCGTCCTTGTTGAGGTCGCCGGGGCGGCCGGCGGCGTAGCCGAGGAGATCTCCGGACGGTCCGCGGCGGGGTTTGATCGCGATGCCGTCGGCTTCGAGGTAGGCGAGGAGTTCCTCGGCGTTGCTGGCGTGGGGGATGGCGGCGCGGATGCGGTCCTGGAGCCAGTCACCGCTGGTCTGCTCCCAGCCGAGGCGTTGGGCCTTGTGCATCTCTGCCTGCGTGGGGCGCTTTCCAGCGGTGCGGTCGCCCTTCTTCAGCTGGCGCAGGCCGTAATCGGTCTCGACCTGGCGGCAGGCGTCGCCGACACGGATACCGCTGCCGTGGAGCTTGGGGCGGCGGCCGTCTTCGCGGACGGTGGTGGCGAGGATGTGGATGTGGTCATCCGCGTGGCGCACAGCAATCCAGCGGCAGCCGAGGTCGTCGCCGGGCGGGGCGATGCCTGCGGCTTCGACGATGCGCTGGGCGATGTCGGCCCACTCGGCATCGGAGAGGTGCCGGTCCTCGGGGGCTGCGCGGACGGGGCAGTGCCAGACGTGGTCGGTGATCTTCTTCCCGAACTCACTGTTCCGGAGATGCACCGGCTCGTCCAGGTGTTGGGCGAGCTGGGTGAGCGTGGCGTCCGGGTTCCGGCCGGGGTCGGGCATACCGAGCATCGCGAAGCCGGCGACGATGTGCGGGTCGAGGTGCTCGTCGTGGCGGCCGGGGCCGTAGAGGTAGGCGAGCAGGCCACGGGTGTTGGCTCCGGCCGGTTTGATGGCGGCTATCACGCGGCCTGCTCCTTCTCCGCCTCGGCGGGTTCACACAGGGCCCCGGCGAGCAGGTCCAGCAGGTGGTGCAGCTCATCGAGACGGTCACGTACGTCGGGCGGGGTGAGGTCGCTGTTGAGGGCGCGGGCAATCTGGTTGACGTTGACGCCGATCCGGTTGAGCTCGCGCAGCACCTGAGCGCGGAACATGTGGGTACGCCGGCGGTCCTCGGACAGCGGCAGGTTCGCCGTGAACCGACCGGTGATGAAGGCGAGGGCGATGTCCGCGGTGAAGCCGGATTCCCCTTTGTAGCCGTGCTCGGCTGCGGCCTCCTGGAGCGCGGCGTGCTCGTCTCCGGTGAAGCGCAACGGTCCGACACGGACGGTCCGCTTGGTGCCGGTGAAGCGGCGAATCGTCGGCTGCACGCTCTGCGGTGCTCGTTCGCCGACTGTCGGTTCGGTGGCAGGTGCGGGGCGAAGAATCTGCTGCTGGACGGCGTGGAGCTCGTCCCGGTCGGGGCCGCCCTCGGCCCCGGCCTCCCGGCCAAGCGCCCCCTGGCGCTGGGCCGACTCCGCCACCCCCGGGGCGGAGATCCCCGAAGACCGGCCTTGAGTCGGACTCGGGGTACTACTGGCTCCGCCCGGGGCCGTCCGCCCAAATGCCCGACGCAGTCGGGACAGCAGCGTACGGGGCTGTGCCGAGGCGGGCGGCTCAGCGGAGGTGTCGTCAGGTAGGTGTTGGCTGTGCTGCATAGAAGATGCTCCAGATGCGGCTCGGCGGACAGGATCACGGCGACCCGGTGGCGCGAGCCATCGCGTTGTCACGGGTGTGGGGATCTGCGGGGCGACCGGCGTGTGCTCGGGTGACCGGAAGGGTTCCGGTCCTG